>CAKTAS010000019.1:0-19206 GCA_934529095.1 uncultured Gemmiger sp.
AATTGCGGCGGGAAAGACCATAATGATACGCCAGCGGCCTCCAGCGTCAGAGGGGGTGACCGCGCTGCGGTTGGAATCAGTAAGATCGTGGCAGAGTCAGTGAACGGGTGTGCCAGCGCCCTGCCTGTTATGTTCCCGGTGTCAGGGGTGCGGGCGGCAAATATGACACAGCAAACCTAAAATCAATAAGTTTGCCGTTTACGGCAAATCGTGCGCAGCAGCCCACCGTTGCTGCGCATTATTTTGCCTTAAACGGGATGAAAAACAGAGGTGTAAAACCTATGCAAACCTATCCGACAGGCTATGCAGAATCCCATCGCATAGCCGAACAGATTTTCCGGGAGATATTACCTCGGCGTGGCATGGCGGTGCGTGAGGAACAAATCGCGCTCTGCCATGAAGTTTTAGATACCCTATATAATAAGGAAATTTCCCTGTGCGAAGCGGGCGTGGGCATCGGCAAAACGCTGGCCTACCTCGTAGCCTGTATCCTGTGGCAGATGCACCGCCCCAACCAACTGAAAATGCCGGTGGTGATTTCAACCTCAAGCGTTGCGTTGCAGGATGCCATCCTCAACGAGTATCTGCCCGACCTGTCTGCTGTTTTGCTGGCAGAGGGCATCATCACGAAACCAATCACAGCGGTAGTCCGCAAGGGCAAAGAACGCTTTGTCTGCGATGCCCGCCTTGCAGAGCGGCAGGCAAAAGCAATCTCCAAAAGTCAGCGGCAAAAAGGCAGTTTACGCATGGCTGAGAATGTTCTCGACTTAGACCACATCCCAGGCCTATCCCGGTATGATCGCTGTCGGATCTGTGTACCGCAGTCCTGCCCGCGAGATTGTTTCTTGCGTTTAGACTGCCGCTATCAGCAGTATCTGCGGGATTCCATGAAGCCGGACATTCAAATCTGTAATCACAATTATCTGCTGGCCAACGCATCCCATCGGCTGGAAGAACGTCCGCTGCTGCTACGGCAATATCAAGCGCTGGTCGTAGACGAAGCGCACAAATTACCCGATGCTGCATGGCAGATGTATACGGAAACCTTGTCCGCACAGGATATGGACGACCTGTGCAGTCTGTTGCAGCAGGCACATTTCAAGGGGTTATCCAAGCGGCTGAGGACGACGTTTCTCACGCTCTCCATTTCCTGCACACCGAGCTTTTCTATGCCGAAAAGAAAAATCAGCGTACCGTTCAGCCTTACGCCTTTCCGACAAGCGGCACTTACCAACTGCATCAGTCATTTGCAGTACATCGGCAGTCAGCCGGATATGCCGCACTACCTGCAATATCGGCTGGCAGAAGCAGAAAGTCTGCTGCGCCTGTTTCTCTTGGATGTGCCGACGCGTATCCTGTACCTTGAATTTTCCGCAGACGGCCAGCCCACATTCTGCGCAGCCTGCAACCGAGTACCGCAGTTACTCCGCAGCGCCCTGTGGAATACCCGCGAACCGACTATTCTGACCTCTGGCACGCTGACGGCAGCCGGAGATTTCGATCACACAGAGCAGCTTTTGGGGCTGGCAGCATACGCGTCGCTGCGCCACTTTCGCGCAGAATCTCCGTTCGATTATAGGAAAAAATGTCTGTTGTATATCCCCACGCGGCGGGCGGAGGCTGTTCCCGAAAATCAATACCTTGCTGACCAAATTGTGCAGCTCGCTGCAGCTTGCCACGGTCACGCGCTGGTGCTGTTCACATCCTACCGCCAGATGCGCCGTGTATATGATGCGTTGGGCGGGCGGTTGACGTTCCCTGTGTTCCAAGCCGGGCGCGGGCAGAACCGCAGTATCCAGCAGTTCAAGCAATCCGGCAACGGTGTGCTGTTTGCGGCGGGCTCCTGCTGGGAGGGCATCGACTTTCCCGGCGATATGGTGTCCTTGCTGATTATCGCAAAGCTGCCGTTCCCGATACCCGACCCGGTCAGCGAATACGAGCGCCAGCAGTACCCAAACCTGCGCGACTACATAAACGCCGAAGTCATCCCCGAAATGCAGAAGAAGCTGCGGCAGGGCTTTGGCCGTGCCATCCGCACGGAGCAGGACTCCTGCGCGGTAGCCATTCTGGACGAACGCGCAGCCATCGGCGGCAAGTATCACGATGCTGCGCTGGCAGCACTGCCGACTTGCCCGACCACCGAAAAAATCGAAGATGTTCAGCAATTCATCCGGGAGCAGAAGCGCCCGGATTACTTTTTGTGAAAAGAGGGACCTGAAATGTACCCTATGCGAAACCACGATGTCTGGATTTATGTGCGCTGCGCCAACAGCGATCCGCGCATTGCCTTTGACCGGCTGTATGACCTTATCGACGAAGCAGCCGGGCATGGATTCCTTGTGCGCGGCACATCTTTTGACCATTGCAGCGGCAATACATTGAAAGACCGCATCGGTCTGCGCTCTATGCTGGACGCAGTAGAGAACGGTCGGATTGAAGCCGTGATGGTGCGCGATTTGGAACAAATCAGCCGCAACAGCTACATACTGGTGGGTGTCATTGAAATTCTTCGTCAGAATGATGTCTACCTCATCACCACTGAATGCGACCTGAACGCCGAGCTCATCAACAGCGGGCTGGAACGCTTTGTTGGTGACCGCTTCACGCGGGCATCGTTCGGCAAGCCGCGCTTTGATGTTCGTCTCCCTCTGATGGATCAATTCTGAGGTGCACCCATGAAAGAATACAAAGTATGGGCGTTTGCCCGCAGTGCGGCACCGAACCTTCCTGCGCTGGAGGATCAGTTGGCAGAAGTCATGCGCGAGGCCGACCGGCGCGGTTACATCATTGTGAACTCCTGCATGGAACAGAAGTGTGGCACCGAATTCTGGCGTCCGGCCTTGTTCACCATGCTTACCGCTGTGCAGCAAGGGCGCGTCAACGCCGTCATGGTGCAGAGCCTTGACAGACTGAGCCACGACATTACAACCTTGTACCGCATCCTGCGCTTTCTGCAAAATTACGGTGCCGTACTGATTACGACCGAAACCAATCTGCAATATGAGCTCCATCTAACGGGGGTGGAGAGTCGGATTCTGGTTCGTGCCGCGCGAACCGGAAAAAGGGTGCCGTGGGAGGTGGCTGTCGATGCAGATTGACCCGTTTCCCGTAAGGCTGGAACAGGAGCTGAAATATGCACTGGCCTATGCCGCGCTGGTATCCGCTGCCGCAAACGGAAGATTGCCTAGGGACATCTGCCAGCGCACGAATGTTGGTTATGCCCGGAAATGCGGCGTTTTGCGCCGAGATGTTTAGTGGTTCTCGTGAATAGCTTTTGACCTGCCTTTCGGGTATGTTGTATGTGATAAAAAGAATGTCACAGCGTCAAACTCGGAGGAAATAGTATGCCGCAAGTCCAAGTTATCCAGCCGATACAGCAACAGCCGAGGCGACTTCGCGTAGCGGCTTATGCCCGTGTCAGCAGTGATTCGACCGACCAGCTAAACTCGCTGTCCGTGCAGGTGGATTACTACACCCATCTGATACAGGAAAATCCAAACTGGGATTTCGCCGGAATCTACGCCGATGAAGGCATTACCGGCACCAGCACCAAACACCGTGAGCAGTTCAACCGCCTGATGGACGACTGTCGCGCCGGACTGATTGACCGTGTGCTGGTCAAATCGGCATCCCGCTTTGCCCGCAACACGGCGGATGCGCTGGCATCGGTGCGCGAAATGAAAGGCCTTGGTGTAACGGTTGTTTTTGAAAAAGAGGGCTTTGACACTGAAACCACCAATGGTGAGATGCTGCTAAGTATGATTTGCGCTGTGGCCCAGGAAGAATCCCTGTCCATATCACAGAATACAAAGTGGGGCATCCGGAAGAAAATGCATGACGGCACTTATATAACCAGCTTGACACCGTTCGGCTATAAAAAGATTAACCGGCAACTGTTTCCCGATGAAAAAGAAGCAGCAACCGTCAAAGAAATTTTTAATCTGTTTTTGAATGGTTTCAGCACGGCGGAAATTGCAAACTATCTAAATACCAACCACCCCAAGCCCGATGTGATATGGCGTTCTGCGTCTGTGAGATTTATCCTACGAAATGAAAAATATATCGGAGACAGCTTGTTTCAAAAGAACTATACCCCTGATACTCTTCCACTAAAAAGTTGCTGCAATACTGGACAGCTTCCAAAATACTACGTTGAGGGAACACATCCCGGCATTATTTCAAAAGATGAATTCGAAAGAGTTCAGTCGCTTCTTACACAAAAGAATATCAATAGCACGAATAGTCGAGTCTGCATTTTATCTAAGGTTGTATTCTGCGCTCTATGCGGTCATGTTTGCTCAAGAAAAGTCCGAAAGTCCCAAACTTTTGTATGGTGCTGTAGAACGCATTTACAATCTGCCGTCCTTTGCCCATTAAAGCCTGTTCCGGAAGCTGAAATCCAGCAAGCATTTTTATCCGTTTACAATAAATTGCAGGTGAACCAAAGCCATATTTTGCAGCCCATCATAGACACGCTTTTACAGCTTAGGTCCCTACAAGAACAAGCAAATTCTGCGCGGCAAACAGCGCGTGATGATGTACAGCGCCTTGCAAAACAGCGGCACAACCTTACACGAATCCACACACTGGGATACATCGACAACGCCCAGTTTCTTGAACGTAGTATAGCCCTTGATCAACAACTACGGGAAAAGAAAAAATTCCTTTCCAAACGCACCACTGACAATAGTTTTGAAAGAGTCCTTTTCCAAACCCGTAGCATACAACAGCAATTGGGATCTTCTCCCCCACTGGAAACATTTGATGGCACCATTTTTACCAAATTGGTAAACCGCGTACAGGTCAGCCCTACCACAATAGAATTCAAGTTCATTAACGGCATGACACTATCCGAAAAACGGGGTTTGCTATGAAAAAGCGTTACATTTTGTTCGGCTATCAGATTCAAAATGGTGCGTTCGCTATTGTTCAACAAGAAGCCACTGCCGTCAAGTACATTTTTGATGCTTACAGTAATGGAGACAGTCTCCAACAGATTGCCACACACTTAAGCTCATGTGGGCCACCTTACCGTTTTTCAGACAACCGCTGGAATAAAAATATCATTGCCCGATTGCTTTCCTGCGACACTTACTGCGGTACAGCCACCTATCCCGCCATTATCACAAAAGAACTGTATTTTCAAGTACAGCAACTGCGCAATGAGAAGTCTGTATCCTACTCCAGCGTCTTGCAGTCGTTCCGTGACGATATGAAATGTGGCTGTTGTGGTGAGCGCCTGTATTGGTATCCCAAAACGCATCAATGGTACTGCCGTCACTGTGGGATGTGGTCAAATCCAATTCGGCAAGAAGAACTATCCCAGCAACTTCGTGAAAAGTTATTCTGGATTTGTCGACATAATGAAAAGATCAGTTCTCCACAGAGCGCAAGCCATGTCCACTCTATCGAATCTGCACGGTTAGGCAGTGAAATAAACCGCTTGCTTTCTTCCCCAGCGCCTGATGCCGAGTCGATTATTTGCAAAATCCTGCACCGTGCAGAGTTACAATTTGCCTGTTGCTCCGCAGGTGATGCAGACCCAGCAACTATGCAAATCAAACGCGCCTGTAACGAGTTTGAGCCGACCGACTCTTTCCCGCTGAAATTATACATTGCAATCGTCAGCAATGTCATCCTGTACCGCGACACACACATCGAAATAAAACTGCGAAACGGACAAACACTGTAATAAGGAAAATCAACATGAGCAACACAAGAATCATCGAAATTCCCGCCACTATGCAGACAAGCAAAGGAAAAAATCATGCCATCCTCAAGCTGCGTGTAGCCGCCTACTGTCGCGTCAGCACAGAGGAAGAAGAACAGCAAAGCAGTTTTGAAACCCAGAAGCTGTATTATACCGAAAAAATTGCTTCCACTCCCGAATGGGAAATCGCCGGTATCTACGCAGACGATGGTATTTCCGGTGTCCACACCAAAAAGCGCGATGGCTTTAATCAGATGATTCAGGACTGCAAAAAACGGAAGATCGATTTAATCCTTACCAAATCCATTTCACGATTTGCCCGCAACACATTAGACAGTATCCAATATGTCCGAATGCTGAAAGCCCTTGGCATCGCGGTTATTTTTGAAAAAGAAAATATAAATACATCTACCATGAATTCCGAGATGATTCTGACAGTGTTGAGTGCCTTTGCACAGGCGGAAAGTGAGTCGATTTCGCAGAACGTAGCGCGCGGCAAGCGAATGGGATTCCGCCAAGGAAAATTCCCGTTTCCTTACAGTCAAATTCTTGGATACCGAAAGGGTTCGGACGGCAAGCCGGAAATCATCCCCGAAGAAGCTGACGTGATTCGTATGATATTCAACAGCTATCTGCAAGGTGCCAGCCTGCAAGCCATCAAGAAGAAATTAGAAGCTGACGGCGTACTCACTGCACGCGGAAATAAGAAATGGTCCTCCGAGAGTGTCCAGCGGATTCTCCAAAACGAGAAATACTGCGGTGACGTGCTGCTGCAAAAGACATTTATTGAGGACGTGCTGACAGGTGTATCAAAGAAAAACACTGGCCAACTACCGCAATATTACATTGAGAATAACCACGAGGGAATCGTCACGAAGCAGACATTCCGAGAAGTACAGGCTGAAATCGCCCGCCGTAACAGCAAGTCCGCAGCCAACCAGCGCAAGCGACATCGAGGTCGCTATAACAGCAAGTATGCCTTATCCGAACGGCTGGTCTGCGGTGACTGCGGCAGCCCTTATAAAAGGGTCACTTGGAACATCCACGGCAGAAAGCAAATCGTCTGGAGATGCGTCAATCGACTGGAATACGGAACAAAATTTTGCAGTCATTCGCCGTCAATCCCAGAAGAAGAATTGCATCAAGCTATTTTGAAAGCCATACAGAATTTGGCTGCCAACTTTACAGATGAGGTTGCCTGCCAACTTAATGAGACTCTCCATCAGATTGAGGTTGGTGAAAGTCTAACACCACAGCTACAAGTGCAGTTAGAGCAAACTCAACAGGAATTTGACCATCTACTGGAAATGTCGCTTGACTTCGATGAAAGCACGCCTTTTCTGGATGACAAGCTGAAAAGGCTCAGTGATAAAATCAAGCAGCTAAAAAATGACATCGCACAAAGTTCCGCCGATAGCCAAACGCCATCCAACCCCACAAATCCGATAACTGCAAAGGACCTTTTGCTTACAGAATACGACGATATTCTTACCGCAAGAATCATAGAAAAAATCATCGTTAAATCACGGCAAGATTTAGAAATTATTTTTATCGGAGGTTATACACAACAAATTTCACTGCAATAAAGATATACAGCCAAAACTGCTCATCTGCATAGCAACTTTATGCGGACGGGCAGTTTTATTTTTTGTAAGAATGGAGACATCTATACCATGAATATCGGAGAACGGATCAAACTGGTGCGCCGTCATCGCGGTCTTACACAGCAGCAGTTAGGCACCCAAATCGACATCGGAAAAGGGGCGGCAAACCGCATGGCTCAATATGAGACCGGGTATCGCACACCTAAAGCGGGCGTTGTAAAGAGTATTGCAAAAGCTCTAAATGTTCGTGAGGAGACTTTCCTTATGCCAAATGATACAGTAGTCGATTTCATTCGTACTTTGATATGGTACGATTGGGAGCATGGCTCACCTTTTCAAGACCTCCGCGAAAGCCCAGAATGCTTTTCATTTCGTCTTCGGCTTTCGTGCAGCCACCCCGTCATAAAGGCACTTTTATCAGATTGGCGGATTCACAGACTGGCGTTCATCAACGGGAAAATTGAGGCCGCCGAGTATCTTGAGTGGATGCTTCAATGGCCGCCCGCCTTATCCTCGTCTGATGATTGACATTGCAATTTATCCTCAAAAGCAAAAGCCGGGTATCTTTTTTGTCACATCGAGATTTGAGTCCATGACAGAAAAGATGTCATGGACTTTTTTCTTTGTTGTATCGCTCAGAAATTGCAAAATCGACAAGCAATTTATAGCGCACGTTTTATAGGGATGTCCAACCTTTCGTAATGACTGGACAGACACAAACTGACAGCCTAGTTTTCTGGGTATCATTTTTGTCACATCGAGACATGTTAAAAGCTACATTCAAATTCGTTTTGAATGTAGCTTTTGCTTTTTATGTCTTTTTCCGGGTTGGGTTTGCTAAGGCGGGAAATCTCTCTGCGTTTGGTGAGGGACTGCGCCAAATGACAAACAGAACAGCCGGCAGGGTTTCCCCTGCCGGCTGTTGTGCTGTATAAAAAAGGTAGAGCTTACTCCACCATATACTCGAAGTCCACGCGACCCAGGGCGACATCGGCACCTGCTACGCGAATCTTCATCGAGGTACCCAGCATCCAGCTGCGACCCGTCAGCGGGTCCAGCATACTGACGCCGTCAATGACCTGCGGCTCGCCCTTGCACAGCTGGGCGGCGGGGACAAAGCCCTCGACGGTGTTTTCCAGCTCCACAAAGATGCCGCGCGGGGTGATGCCTGCCACGGTACCCATATACACCTCGCCCAGACGGCTGTGCATATACTCGGCCTTGTACAGGTCCTCGACGTCGCGCTCAATGCGCACGGCGGCGACCTCCTGCTTGCTGGACTGCTCGCTGGCGCGCTGGGCAAACTCGCCGAAATCGGCGTTCAGCTGATTGGCGGAAGCCCCCAGCAGCAGCTCGCTTAAAATGCGGTGGATGGCAAGGTCGGGGTAACGGCGGATGGGGCTGGTAAAGTGGGCGTAGTCCGCCAGCACCAGACCGTAATGCCCCAAGGGCTGCGGGGCGTAACGGGCTTTTTGCATACTGCGCAAAATGCCGGTGTGTACGGGGATCTGGATGGGCTGACCGCGCGTTTCGTCCAGCAGGGCGGCAAGCTCCAGCTGGGTGGGGATGGGGTTCTTGAACTTGGCGTTCAAGCCGCACGCCAGCAGCGTGGCGGACAGCTTTTCCATCTTTTCGGCATCGGGTGCCTCGTGTACGCGGTAGACAAAAGGCACCTTGTTGGTGCGCCCGGCATTGGCGGCGCACTGGTTCGCCAGCAGCATAAACTCCTCGATCATACACTCGGAGGTGCCGCGCTCCCGCTTGACAATATCGATGCAGCGACCGTTTTCGTCCATAATGAACTTTGCCTCGGTGGATTCGATATCCATACCGCCGCGCTTTTTGCGCAGCTCCATACGCTTGCGGTACAGCTCGTCCATAACGGGCAGCTGATCCGCCACGGGGGCGTACTTCGCCTGCAATTCGCTGAGGTCGGCGCCCTCCTCGGGGGCAAGCAGGGCGTTGATCTCCTTATACACGCCCTTGACACGGCTGCAGATCACGGTTTTGACGAATTTATAGCTGCTGATATTGCCCTGCTCGTCCAGACGCATCAGGCAGGAGAACGCCAGACGCTCCTCGCCCTGATTGAGCGAGCAGATGCCGTTGGACAGCTGGGTGGGCAGCATGGGGATGACCTTGTCGGCGTAGTAGATACTGGTGGCGCGCTCAAACGCTTCGGTGTCCAAGGCGGAGCCGGGGCGCACATAGTGGCTGACATCGGCGATGTGAACGCCCAGCTCGTAGCCGTCAGCAAGCTTTTGCAGGCTGATGGCGTCGTCGATGTCCTTGGTTTCGGCGGAGTCGATGGTGAAGATGGGGATGGCGCGCAGGTCCAGCCGCTTGGCAGCCTCGGTCTGGTCAATGACGGCGTTGTCGTAGGCGTGGGCTTCCTCCAGCACGTCCTCGGGGAATTCCTGCCGGACATTGCGCCCGTACAAAATCGCCTTGGAGCATTCCGACGCATAGTCGGACGAGCCGAATTTTTCGACCACGGCGGCGCGGTGGTCGCTGTGGCGCTCGCCGCGGTGGGTGATCAAAAAGCCGACCTTGTCGCCCAGATGCACGCCCTCACTTCCCTGCTTGGCGAGCAGGAACTTGACGTCGCGGCAGCCGTCCGGCTCAACGCACAGGCGTCCGTCGTCCGACAGGGCAACAGTACCGGCAAAGCGGTTGTTGGGTACGGTGACTTCCAGCACCTCGCCCTCGGACGAGCCTTCCACGCGGGGACGGTCAAACAGCTTGACCAAAATTTTGTCCTGCGGCATCGCACCGTGCAGCGCGCGACCGGGGATGAAAATATCGCCGGTGCCGTCGTCACGGCTGGCAAAGCCGAAGCGGGCTGCCAGCTTGACCAGCGTGCAGGGGATGGCGTTGGGCGCGGCTTCGTTGCTGAAGGTGGCAAAGCCGGGGGCGTACTGCCCGTTTTTGATGGTCAGTTCGCCGGTGGCGACCATGGCGGACACGGTGGTGCGCAGGCGGGAATTGTCCACCTGCAGGTTGTTTTGCAGTTCGCGCAGCGTCATGGGGCGGCGCTTGAGTGCATTTAAAACATTTTTCTGTAAGGGTGTCATAGTTACTCCTTTGATTTACGTCGCTTTATCGTCCGATAAAGCCCTTCCTGTGCGGGGGAAGCCCGCAAACTTTCCCACAAAAAACGACCCGCCTTGACACCAGTGTGTACAGGTACGGGTCGGCTTTTCTTTGTTTTGCTTAGATCACAGACGTGCGCTGAGGATGCAGACCAACAGCGTTACCACAAAAAACACGATGCCGCAGATCTTGGTGATCTTGGCGAGCTTGGCGTCAACGCCGCGCTGACGACCGGCAGCCATAGCAGAGCTTTCGCCCATGATAGCACCGGACAGACCGCGACCCTTCTGCTCCTGAGCCAGCGTAAAGACAACGATCAAAACGGAAACGACGATCAGAACGACGCCGAGAGCGATTTCATACCAGTTCATTGATGTAGCACTCCTTAAAATTTTCATGCAAGATACAGTATAGCATACTTAGCCCGCGCACGCAAGAGGAAATTTTGCAAAAAACGCGGGAAAAATCGCGGTAAATGGGGAAAAGGTATTAGTGCAGCTCTTTTTCGGCGCAGGCAAGGGCGGATTCGATGACCTTGTCCATATCGTAGTACTTGTACTCGCCCAAGCGCCCGCCGAACACCACGCGGCTTTCGGCGTCCGCCAGCGCCTTATAGCGGGCATACAGCGCCCCGTTGGCGGCATCGTTGACGGGATAATACGGCTCGTCGCCGGGCTGCCATTCGGCAGAGTATTCGCGGCTGATAACGGTCTGGGTGCCCGGCTCGGTGGAGCCGAACACAAAGTGCTTATGCTCGATGATGCGGGTGTAGGGTGTTTCGGCGTCGGTGTAGTTGATGACGGCATTGCCCTGATAGTTGGGGCAGTCCAGCGTTTCGGTTTCAAAGCGGACACTGCGGTACTGCAGCGCGCCCAGCTTGTAGTCGAAATAGGCGTCGATGGGACCCGTGTAGATGACCCTTTGCGCCAAGGCGTCCAGCGCGGCTTTGTCGGCAAGGTAGTCGGTGTCGGTGCGCACCTCGATGCCGTCCAGCAGGGCGGCGACCAAGGCGGTGTAGCCCTTGGTGGGGATGCCCTGATACAGGGCGTTGAAATAGTTGTTGTCAAAGGTCAGGCGCACCGGCAGGCGCTGGATGATAAAGGCGGGCAGCTCGGTGCAGGGGCGACCCCACTGCTTTTCGGTGTAGCCCTTGATGAGCTTTTCGTAAATATCGACACCCACCAGGTTGATGGCCTGCTCCTCCAGGTTTTTCGGCTCGGCGGTGAAGTGGGCGGCGCGCTGCTCGCGGATCTTTGCCTCCGCCTCGGCGGGGGTGATGACGCCCCACATCTTGTTGAAGGTGTTCATATTAAAGGGCAGGTTGTACAGCTCGCCCTTGTAGTTGGCAACGGGAGAATTGGTGTAGCGGTTGAACTCAGCATAGCGGTTGACATAGTCCCACACGGTCTTGTTGTTGGTGTGGAAGATATGCGCGCCGTAGCGGTGAACGGGGATGCCGGCGACATCCTCGGTGTAGATATTGCCCGCAATGTGGCTGCGCTTGTCAATGACAAGGCAGGTTTTGCCGGCGTTGGCGGCTTCGCGGGCAAAGACGGCACCGAACAAACCGGCACCGACGATCAGATAATCATACATAAAAAAGTCCTCTTAACGATAAATTTCCTGAATACGATCCAGCGTCTTTTTCATCTCGGCGCGTACCTCCGGCGGACCCGATACCGACACACCGGCACCGAAGCCTGCCACCCAGCCGAAGAACTGGGGGCTGACCTGAATATCCACCGTGATCTTGAAATGCTCACCGTCCGGGCAGGGTACCAGAATGGGCATCGTGCCGAAGCGGTCGATCATGGCACCGGCAAAGCGGTTTTCGCACAGAAGCGTCACCCGCTTGCAGGGACCGTTGAACATACCGAACATCTGCTGCATATAGGTGTTGACGTCAAAGTCGGCATACTCCGCGGCGCCCTCGCGTGCGGTGCCGGGCAGCTGATGCACCGACTGCATCTTGTCCACCCGGTAATGCTTGAGGCGACCCTCGGTGTAGGCGATCAGGTAGTAGTTGCCGTTTTCCCACACCAGCACCCAAGGGCTGACGCGGTACAGCTGCCCGTCGTGGCGGGGCGTCATCTTTTTTTGCAGGTTCCAGTCGCAGTATTTGAACTGCACCTGCTCCCCGGCGGTGATGGCAGCGTGCAGCGCATCCACCGTGTAAAGGATTTTTTCATCGGTGGATTTGATGCGCCCGCTGACCAGAACCTTACGGTCCAGCTCCGCCTGCTTGTAGCGGGAGGTGAACTGCCCGAGCTTGTCGATGAGCGTTTTGGACTTGCGCGCCGTGATGAACTTGCTGGCGTACACAGCGTCCACAAGCAGCTTCAGTTCTGCCAGCTCAAAGGGCGCATCCGTCATATAGTAGCCGCCGCCGCGCCCGCGCTGCTGCACGATGTCGTACTTGGCGCCGGGAATCTCCTTGAGGGTGGCTAAATCGTTGTAGACACTCTTGCGCTCCGAAACAATGCCCTCGTCCTGCAGCTTTTCCACCAGCTGGGGAACGCTGAGGGGGTGGTTTTCGTCGGTGTCACGAATCAAAATCTGCAAAAGCGCCAGCAGCTTGCGCTTTTGACCTTCCACACGCGGCATACGGGATCGGCTCCTTTCCACTTTAAAAAGCAGTCCTATTATATACCCTTATAGATTTTTTGGCAAGTGGGGTTTGCCCATACGGCGAGATTTTTTGCCTAGGGTCAGCCTTCCAGTTCCGCCAGTAAGTACCCAAGCTCCTCAAACAGGTCCTGGGGCAGCATGGCGGTCATACTGCGCTGCTCGGCGCAGCGGTCGGCGGCTTCGCCGTGCAGCCAGACTGCCAGCGCAGCCATCTGGGCGGCGGTGCGCCCCTGCGGCAGCCCGGCAGCCAGCAGCCCGGCGGTCATCCCTGCCAGCACATCGCCGCTTCCGCCCTTGGCAAGCCCCGCGTTGCCGGTGCTGCAGCGCCACAGCGTGCCGTCCGGTTGGGCGATCAGTGTGCCGCTGCCCTTCAGCACCGCCACACAGCCGTAGGTTTCTGCCAGCGCCCGCGCGACGGCGGGACGGTCCGCCTGCACCTGACGCACCGAGCTGCCCAGCAGGCGGGCAGCCTCGCCGGGGTGGGGCGTCAGCACGGTGTTTTTGGGCAGGGGCAGACGTTTCAGCTTGCCGGCTGCCAGCGCATTGAGGGCATCGGCATCCAGCACGGCGGCGCACCAAGGGGCATTGCGGTGCAGCAGCGCCTTGCAGACGGGGGCGGCACTCTCCCCCAAGCCCGGACCTGCCAGCAGGACGGTGTTGTTTTTGCCGCAAAACCACGAGCGCAGGGCGTCGGCGTCCTGCGGGTGGATGCCGCCGCTGCGTGCCGTGCGGCAGGGGCAGACGCAGCATTCCGGCGTGCGGGTCAGTGCCAGCTGCAGAACCGGCTCGACCGATGCCAGATACACAAGCCCTGCCCCGCTGCGCAGCGCCCCTTCGGTGCAAAGGGCGGCGGCGCCGCGGTAGGCTGTGCTGCCCGCCGCTGCCAGCACAGCGCCGTAGCTGCCCTTGTTGCTGTCCGCCTTGCGGGCGGGCAGCCATTGGCGGGCGTTTTGAACGGTGATCTCCTGCGGCATATTGAAACCTCCCCCAAAAGGATTTATAATAGCATTATACAGGAAACCGCAAAAAAACGAAAGGGGTTGTCGGCGTATGGTGCCTGCTTTGGAGGAAATTTTACAGAATTGTCACGCGATGGTGTTTTTCGGCGGGGCGGGGGTATCGACCGAAAGCGGCATCCCGGACTTTCGCTCGGTGGACGGGCTGTACCACCAGAAATTCCGCTACCCGCCGGAGGAGATGCTCTCCCACACCTTTTTTGAACGGCACACGGCAGAATTTTACGATTTTTACCGCCAAAAGCTGATCGTACACGGCGCCAAGCCCAACGCGGCGCACCTGCGTCTGGCCGAACTGGAGCGCGAGGGCAAGTGTGCCGCCGTGGTGACCCAGAACATTGACGGGCTGCATCAGGCGGCGGGCAGCAAAAATGTGTGGGAGCTGCACGGCTCGACCCTGCGCAACTACTGCACCCGCTGCGGCAAATTTTACCCCGTCAGCTTTATTGAGGAAGCGGGCAAAACGGGCGACGGTATCCCCCGCTGCACCGACTGCGGCGGTGTGGTAAAGCCCGACGTTGTGCTGTATGAGGAAGGGCTGGACGAGGCAACGCTGGAGGGCGCGGTGAACGCCATACGCGCCGCCGATGTGCTGATCGTGGGCGGTACAAGTCTGGCGGTGTACCCGGCGGCAGGGCTGCTGCGGTATTTTAAGGGCGACACGCTGGTGGTCATCAACAAGCAGCCCACCCCGGCGGACGGTATGGCTAACCTGCTGCTGCATATGCCCATCGGGCAGGCGCTGGGGCGCGGCGTGTAAAATTTTGTTAAATTCTTGCCGAAACCCATTGCCAAACCGCGCCTTTGTTGGTATGATATTTATAATGTATAAGGGGGTTTATGGGTATGGCAAGCGTATTGCAGGATTTCACCAAGCGGCGTGAATTTTTGGTATGTATGGATTCTGACGGATGCGTTATGGATACGGTGCGCACCAAGCACATTACCGTAATGTGTCCGGAGCTGATCCGCGTATTTGCGCTGGAGGAGTATGCGGACTTTGTCCGCTCTGCCTGGGAGGAAATCAACCTGCACACCATTACGCGGGGAATTTCCCGGTTTGAGAGCGTGGTGCTGGTGTTTGACCGGCTGAAAAACCGCGGCATCGAGCTGCCCGGCAGCGAGGACATCGCCGCGTGGGTCAACACGGCGGGAGAGCTTTCGACGGCGAGCCTGCAAAAGGAAATTTTGAAAACCGGCAGCCCGGCGCTGCGCAAATTGCAGGAGTGGAACAACACCTGCAACCGCCGCATCCAGCTGCTGGAGCCTACGTTCAAGCCCTTCCCCTACGCGGAGGACGGCTTGCGCCAGCTGCACGCTGTGGCGGATCTGGCGGTGGTCAGCGCCGCGAACGAGAGCGCCATTGCCAGCGAGTGGAAGCGCTACGGTCTTGCCAAGCACGCGGATGTGATTTTTGGGCAGGAGGTCGGCAGCAAGGCGAACTCCATCGCCACCATGCTGGCGTGCGGGTACGAGAGCCGCAAGGTGGTTATGGTCGGCGATGCCATGGGCGACGCCCAGGCTGCCGCCGCCAACGGCGTGGCGTTTGTACCCATTTTGCCGGGGCGCGAGGCTGCCAGCTGGCGCCGCCTGCAGGAGGAAGCCCTGCCCAAGCTGCTGCACGGCACGTTTGACCCGAAGTACCAAGCCGAGCTGCTGGCGGCACTGCGCAGCGCCCTGCACGCTTAAAAACCTATTACACGAAACCAAGAAAACTGTCTGATTTTTGCGCCGCCACTCTTGTGGCGGCGCTTTCTTTATGCTATACTTTACTAAATAGTACTTTATAGTAAAGGCAATACCGCATAATTCTAAGTGCCGCAGCCGCCGGAGCGGTGCTTAAGCCGTCAGGCGGGAATTGTGCGGTGTTTCCTAAAGGAGCATCTGCGATGGATCTTTTACAGCAAGCCCGCAGCCAGATCGACGAGATCGACGCCCAGATGGCTGCTTTGTTTGAGCAGCGTATGCAGGCGGTCGCCGACGTGGTGCGCTACAAGGCGCAGACCGGCAAGCCGGTGTTTGACGCCGCGCGGGAGGCTGCCGTGCTGGACAAAAACACGGCGCGGCTGCAAAACGACGAGCTGCGCCCCTATTACCGCGCCTTTTTGCAGGAGGCAATGTCAATTTCCCGCGCGTACCAGCGCGCCGCGCTGGGGCAGGACACCGCCGCCTATCAGGGCATTGAGGGCGCGTGGAGCCACATTGCCCTGCGCAAGCTGTTCCCCTTTGCCCGCGCCGCCGCCTTTGCCACATGGGGCGAGGTGTTTGACGCCGTGCAAAACGGCGATGCGCGCTTTGGCGTGCTGCCCTTTGAAAATTCCAGCGCGGGGGATGTTTCCGCCGTGCTGGACCTTTTGTACACCCACCCGCAGATCACCGTGGCGGCAATGTGCGACTTGCCCATCCGGCAGGATTTAGTGGCGCTGCCCGGCGCGAAAATCGAGGAGATCCGCACCGTGATCAGCCACCCGCAGGCGCTGGCGCAAAGCAACGTCTTTTTGCAGCAGCACGCCTTTACCCTGCAACCGTGGGGCAACACGGCGGACGCCGCCCGCCATGTGGCAGAGCAGAACGACCTCACGCTGGCCGCCGTTGCCAGCGCCGAAACCGCGCAGCTGTACGGCTTGCAGGTGCTGGCACCGGGCATCAACGCCGAGGGTGACAACACCACCCGGTTTATCGTGATCGAGCGCAGCGAAACCCCGCCTGCCCTGACCGGCGAGGGGCAGCGGCTGGCGCTGCTGTTTACCGCCCGCCACAAGCCCGGGCAGCTGGCTGCCGTGCTGGATCAGATCGGCGCGCGCGGCTTTAATATGGAGTGCATCAAGAGCCGCCCCCTGCCCCATGTACCCTTTGAATATTATTTTTATGTGCAGCTGGTCTGCCCTGCCGGTTCGCGCGCGCAGGACTGCCGCGACCTGCTGGATACCCTGACCGCCGCCTGCAGCACCCTGCGGCTGCTGGGCGCGTTTACGCTGGGGGGCTAATACAATGAAAAAGGAAAAGTTCGGTATGAAACTTACAATGCAGTTAAAACAGCGCAGCTACGATATTATTTTAAAGGCGGGTTGCCTGAAAAACCTGCACCAATTTACCAACACCGCCAACCGCAAGGTGCTTGTGCTGACGGATTCCGGCGTGCCGGCGCAGTATGCCCAGACCGTAGCCGACCAGTGCCCCGATGCGAAGATCTGCACCATCCCGCAGGGCGAGGGCAGCAAATGCCTGAAGGTATACGGCGAGGTTTTGCAGGCGATGCTGGACTTTGGTATGACCCGCGCCGATCTGCTGGTCGCCGTGGGCGGCGGCGTTGTGGGCGACTTGGGCGGCTTTTGCGCCGCCAGCTATATGCGCGGCATCGACTTTGTAAACTGCCCCACGACGGTGCTTTCGCAGGTGGATTCCTCCATCGGCGGCAAGACCGCCATCGACTTGGGCGAAACAAAAAACATCGTAGGTGCGTTCTGGCAGCCCAAGGTGGTGCTGGTGGACTTTGACACGCTGACCACCCTGCCCGAGCGGCAGGTTGCCAACGGCATGGCGGAAGCGCTGAAAACCGGGCTGATCGGCGACCCCAAGCTGTTTTCGCTGTTTGAGTGCGAGGACCCCCGCCGGAATCTCGAGGAGATCATCTACCGCAGCCTGAAATTCAAGAAAAAAATCGTCGAGCAGGACGAGCGCGAGGGCGGTATGCGCAAATGTCTGAACTTTGGGCATACCATCGGACACGGCATCGAGGCGGTCAAGGGCATCCGTGGGCGGCGCACCACCGGGCTGTACCACGGCGAGTGCGTGGCGCTGGGCATGCTGCCGATGATCGAGGACAACGCCCTGACCAAGCGGGTGCGCGCCATCTACCGCACGCTGGGGCTGCCTGTGCGCACCGGTGCCAGCAAGGAAAAAGTGCTGCACTATATGCTGCACGACAAAAAGGCGGGCAACGGCACCATTACCGTGATCAAATGCCCGGGGCTGGGCTGCTGGCGCGCCGAAACCCTGCCGCTGACCGAACTGCCCAGCCTGCTGGGGATGGAATAAGCGTATGAAAAACACCTTCGGAAATACCGTATCTATGACAATTTTTGGCGAGAGCCACGGTCCCGCCGTCGGCGCTGTGCTGGACGGTCTGGCGGCAGGGCTGCCCATTGACGAGGCAGCCGTGGCAGCTGCGATGGATCGCCGCCGCGCCCGGGGCGATGGGCTTTCGACCGCCCGCACCGAAGCGGACGAGGTGGAGTTTTTGTCCGGTGTGTATCAGGGCAGAACCACCGGCACGGCGCTGACCCTGATGATCCGCAACCAAAATACCCGCAGTGGCGACTACGCCAAAACGCAGGAGCTGCTGCGCCCGGGTCACGCCGACTACACGGCGCACGCCAAGTATGAGGGGTATCAGGATGCACGCGGCGGCGGGCATTTTTCGGGACGCATCACGGCGGCATCGGTCGCGGCGGGTGCTGTCTGCGAGGGAATTTTGCGCAATCTGGGCGTGCGGGTGTACACCCACATCGCCGCCTGCGCCGGGATTCAGGACGCACCCCTTTCCAGCGCGGCGGGGCTGCTGCTGCCCGAGCCGGAGCCGGGGCATTTTGCCCTGCTGGACCCCGAAAAAGAAGCCGCTATGCAGCAGGCGATCCGCGAAGCCGGGGCGCAGGGCGACAGCGTGGGCGGTATTCTGGAAACCGTCGTCACCGGGCTGCCCGCCGGTGTGGGCGAGCCGTGGTTTGACAGTGTCGAGAGCGAGCTTTCCCACCTGATGTTCGCCATCCCCGCCTGCAAGGGCGTGGAGTTCGGCGCGGGCTTTGCCTTTGCCGGGCTGCGCGGCAGCGAAGCCAACGACGCCTTTACGATGCAAAACGGCGTGGTGCGCACTGCCACCAACCGCAACGGCGGCGTGAACGGCGGCATCACCAACGGGATGCCGCTGGTGTTCCGCACGGTGATAAAGCCCACCCCCAGCATTTATAAACAACAGCACACCGTTGATTTTGCGGCAAAGCAGGACGCCGAGCTGCAAATCAAGGGGCGGCACGACCCCTGCATTGTCCCCCGCGCCGCCGTGGTACAAAACACGCTGACAGCGTTCGGCTTGCTGGATCTTTTGACGGTGCGCTACGGCACACTGGCGCAAAAGCACGGTCTGCCGCAAAAATAA
>CAKTAS010000020.1:0-19139 GCA_934529095.1 uncultured Gemmiger sp.
TCTATAAGTCTATCATACCGCAGCTGCGTGGTGAAATTGTGAAATTTTTTGAAAAAAATTGAAAAAAGAGGTGGGGGCAAGGCTTTCCCGGTGGGCAAACATCCCGTCAATACAACCTACCGTTCAACCCCCACGGGACGCATATATGCCCCCCTACAACGCAACATTTCCCACCGCAGCACTTGCATTTCGCCCCCGTTTCGCGGTAAAATAGGATGATAGATTGTGAGGGTTCCCTATGAAATTGATGATCGCATCCGATATCCACGGCGCGGCGGGGTACTGCCGCGACCTGCTGACCGCCCACGACCGCGAAAACCGCCCCCGGCTGCTGCTGTTGGGCGACATCCTGTATCACGGTCCGCGCAACGACCTGCCGCCCGCCTACGCGCCCAAGGAGGTTCTGGCGATGCTGAACGCCCGCAAGACCGAGCTGTTCTGCGTGCGCGGCAACTGCGACGGCGAGGTCGACCAGATGGTGCTGGAATTTCCCATTCTGGCGGACTACGCGCTGCTGGAATCCGGCGGGCGGCTGATCTACGCCACCCACGGACACCACTACAACACCGCCCATCTGCCGCCGCTGCAGCCCGGCGATATCCTGCTGCACGGGCATACCCACGTCCCCGCGTGGCAGCCCTTCGGTATGGACAATTATTACCTGAACCCCGGCTCGGTGTCCATCCCCAAAGAGAACACGCCCCACGGCTACCTGCTGCTGGACGGCAGCGTTTTTACCTGGAAACACCTCGACGGTACGGTGTACCACACCCTGACTGTATAAAAGGAGCATTGCTATGAAGATCCCCGCAAAAGGCTTTACCCACGGCGGAAAATTCCATGCAGACGATGTTTTTTCCACCGCGCTGCTGCAAATTCTGCGCCCCGACATTCAAATTGTCCGCGGCTTTACCGTGCCGGACGACTTTGACGGCATCGTTTACGATGTCGGCGGCGGTCTGTTTGACCACCACAGCGAGCCGCGCGAAACCCGCGCCAACGGCATCCCGTATGCCGCGTTCGGTCTTTTGTGGCGGGTGCTGGGCGCGCAGCTGGTGGGCGAGCATCAGGCCCGCCTTATGGACGAAAATTTCATCCAGCCGCTGGATCTGAACGACAACACCGGCGAGCAGAACTCGCTGGCGGACGCCATCGGCAGCTTTAACCCGCTGTGGGATTCCAAGGACGACCCCGACGCCTGCTTCCTGCGGGCGGTCGCCGTTGCCAAGCAGATTCTGGAAAACGAGATCGCCGCCGCCAACGCCGTCAACCGCGCCGACGACGCCGTGCGCCGCGCCTACGCCAATATGCGCGACGGCATCGTGGTGCTGCCCGCCTATATGCCGTGGAAAAACGGGCTGTACAAAACCGATGCGCTGTTTGTCGTCTACCCCAGCCAGCGCGGCGGGTACAGCGCGCAGTGCGTGACCGACCACCGCACCAAGCGCAGCAAGCTGCCGTTCCCCCCGGCGTGGGCGGGACGCCCCGAGGAGGAGCTGCGCCGCGTCAGCGGGCTGGGGCTGCGGTTCTGCCACCCCAGCCGGTTTTTGATCACCGCCGACGACAAGGCAAACGCGATTGAAGCCTGCCGCCGCACCCTGCGCGCCGCCGGACGCCCGGTAAGCGAATGACGCCGGGGCAGGGACCCGCCGCCAGCACCGCCGCCGACCGCGCCCCGGTGCCGGAGTCGGCGTGGGTGTATCTGCTGCGCTGCCCGGACGGCAGCCTGTACTGCGGCTGGACAAACGACCTGGCCCGCCGCCTGAAAGCCCACCAAAGCGGCAAGGGCGGCGCCAAGTACACCAAAAGCCACGGCACCGCCGCCGTGCGGCTGACATACGCCGAGCGCTGCGCCGACAAAAGCGCCGCGCTGAAGCGCGAAGCCGCCGTGAAAAAGCTTCCGAAGGTCGAAAAAGAAGCGCTGGCTGCCCGCTGGCTTGCCGACAACGCCGTGATGCTGCGTATGGCGACCCCTGACGATGCCGCCGACGTTGCCGATTTGTACAACTGGTATGTGACCCACGGGGTGCAGACGTTCCAGTACGCGCCCAGCACGGCGGAGGAATATCGCCAAAACATCGCCGAGGTGCTGACCGCCGCACCCTTTTTGCTTGCCCGCGCCGCCGACGGGCGGCTGCTGGGGTTTGCCTGCGCCCACCCTTGGCACAGCCGCGCAGCCTATGCGTGGGATGTGGAAACCACCGTTTACTGTGCGCCGGATGCCGTGGGGCAGGGCATCGGAAAACGACTGTACACCGCGCTTTTGTCGCTGCTGCGGCAGCAGGGCTACCGCAACGCCTACGCGCTGGTCACGGGCGGCAACAAGCCCAGCGATGCGCTGCACAAGGCGCTGGGGTTTAGCCGGTTCGGTGTTGAAAAGCGCACGGGGTACAAGTTCGGGCGATGGCTGGATCTGACCTATTGGGGCTTGCAGCTGGTGCCGGGCAGCGGGGAACCCGCCCCGGTGCGCAAGCACCTGACCGACGAGGAAATCCGCGCGGTATTGGAGAATGCATAAACACCCCCGAGGTGCGCCTGTGCAGGCGTACCTCGGGGGTGTTGTTTGTAAGAGTTAAGAGTGGAGAGTTGAGATTTGAGATTTGGTGTGTCCGCTTTGCGGACACATTTTTAATATATTGCCATGGTTCCTTGGATCGTAGGGGCGAGCATTGCTCGCCCGTGCGGTTTAACCGTTAGGCTGATTTACCGGGACGGCTGCAACGGGCGGCATATATGCCGCCCCTACGGACTAACCCGTTTTTTTCGCATTTCGGTTAGGTCGCGGGCGGGGCATGCCCCGCCCCTACGGGGTGGCATATTTTTGTTGTTGCAATGTTCCGTGGTGATGCGGATTTCCGGCAGATTTGTAGGGGACGCATATATGCGTCCCGTGCGGTTTGCCCGTTAGGCTGATTTACCGGGGTGGCTGCAACGGGCGGCATATATGCCGCCCCTACGGACTAACCCGCGATTTTTGCGTAAATGTTTGACCGCGGGCGGGGCGTGCCCCGCCCCTACCGCGCAGCGTTTATTCCAGCTCAAAGTCGCCGGGCAGCAGCAGCTCCAGGCTGGCGGCAGGGTCGGCGATGAGGCGGCGGGACTGGTTCAAAATCGCCTTTTCCAAGGCGTTGCGCGCCATACGCCCGTTGCCGTTGGTGGCGGCGTCCTCGGCTTGGCGGCGGTCAAACCATTCGGTCAGCGGCTGTTCGCAGCTTTCGTCCAGTCGGTAGCCCTTGCTTTTGGCGATGGAAAGCAAAATTTTGTATAGCTCCACGCCCGTGTAATCGGGAAATTCGATCTGGTTCGGGAAGCGGCTGGCAAGCCCGGAGTTCGCGCTCAAAAACAGCTGCATCTCCTTGGTATAGCCCGCCAAAATCACCACCAGATCGTTGCGGTGATCCTCAATGCCCTTGACCAGCGTGTCGATGGCTTCCAACCCGAAGCTGTCCTCGCCGCCGCGGTACAGGCTGTAGGCTTCGTCGATAAACAGCACGCCGCCCAAGGCGCTTTGGATGACCGTGTTGGTCAGCGGCGCGGTATGCCCGACATAGCGCCCTACCAAGTCGGCGCGGGTCACCTCGACCAGCTGCCCGCCCCGCAAAGCGCCGATGGCTTTGAGGTACTTGGACAAAATGCGGGCGATCGTCGTCTTGCCGGTGCCGGGGTTGCCGGTAAAGATCATATGCATATTGATGTCGGCAACTTTAAGTCCTTCCGCCTTGCGGCGCTGCTGCGCCTGCACGTTTTTGGCGATGTCACGCACATAATCCTTGATTTCGGTAAGCCCGACGATCTCGTCCAGCTCCGCCTCCACGGCATCGACATCCCCGCGGTACTGCTGCGGCAAAAGTGCCAGCAGGTCCAGCGGCGCAGCGCCGTCCACCGCCATCAGCAGGCGGTCGTTTTCCACGCGCAGCGCGGCAGGGGTTCCGGCGGCAGGGGCGGTGTCAGCGTCCAGCACATACTCGGCAATGGCGCGGTAAATCGTGTCGCAGTAGTCGCGCATCGCCTGCATACCGCGGGTCTTGCCGTACTGCGCGGCGACAAGGTCGCGCACGGCGGCGTCCATACCCAAGGTCAGCCCGCATTGGCGGCGCACCCGCTGCGCCAGCTCGTTCAGCTCGCGCGCGGCGATGGCTGCCAGCGACTCCGGGGTGAAGGCTTCGGTGCGGCAGATGTCCCCGCAGACGGCATCCACAAAGCGCGCGCCGAAGGTTTCTGCCAGCGCCGCCTCGCCCTTGTGGGAGAAAAACACAAAATACTTGCCGCCCGCCTTCAGCTCGCCGATGGCGCCGGGCGCCAGCGCCGTGCCGACGTCCACCAGAATGCCGCGCTGCAAGACGTACCGGCTGGATAGCGCCAGTGTGCCGTCCATCGCCAGGGTTGCCAGCATATTCAGGTAACTGGGGGCGCAGCCCTCGTAATTTTCAAAGGCAAGCACCTCCGCGTCCGATTGCAGCGCGGCGTACAGGTCCTGCAAAAACAGCTTTTCCTGCGCGGGTCCCGGGTACAGGGCAAGATCCAGCGTTTCCACCAGCTCGCTGTGCAAAATGCCGCGCCCTGCCAGTTCGCGCACGGTGCAGTCCAGCGCGTAGTGCCGCCCGGTGCCGGCTGCGCCGCACAGCACCAGAATGTTGCGTGCCTTGTCGGTGTCGGCGGCGGTACCCAGCACAAAGGGGCGGCGGAACGCCTTGACCAAGGCGGACACAAAAGCGTCCTGCCCCAGCACCTGTGCGCGGATTTTTTCCGCTACACCGGTAAAATCGGCGTGTTCCGGCACGGCGGGCGCGGGCGTGGGGGCGGCAGTTTTGCCGCCCAGCAGACCGTCCTGCTTTAAGCTGCGGGCTAAATCGCTGCTCATCTTGCGCACGCTGTCGGCGGTGGCAGCCCCCGCCTTTTGCACGGCATCCACGGCGCCCGCGGCGGATTTCCGGTTGCGGTTTGCCTGCTGCAGCGCTTCCAGCTGCGCCTGCATCTGCTGCACGGCGTCCCCGGCCTGGGCAGCCTGCTCGGGCGTGGCGGCGTATTTGCCGCCGCCCATCAAGCCGCGCACCCAAGCATCGTATTGATCTTCCAGACCCATGGCTTATGCCTCACTTTCTTTGCGGGGAAGTTTGACGGTGTAAAAGTCCTTGACGGTGCATCCGGCGCGTCCGCCGCCCGCACAGGCGCAGGCACACGCGCAGCTGGAAGCACAGGCACACGCACAGCTGGAAGCGCAGCCGCCCCCGCCGCTGTGGCGTCCCGCGCCGCCGCCCCGGCTGTGTCCGCCGCCGGCTTTAAAGCCCTTGGGCGGGTCGGTGCGGTGGTAGCCGCTGGGGGGCGGGGCTGTGCGCAGGCGGCGCACGGTGTGGATGCCGTTGGTGTACCAGTACCAGTCATCGGGGTCGATGTCGTCGCCAAAGCCGCCGCCCCAGACGGGGGTCATGCTCAGCGCAATAACGATCACGGTCAGCAATACAATAACCGCGGTAACGCCGATCACCTCATCCACAGAGGTGTCTTGGTCGTTGTCGTCCCAAGTCAGCGCATCGTCGGGGCTGTAGGCGGCGTCGGGGTCAAAGGTCTCGGTCACCGGCATGGTGACGTGGACCTCCCCGCCCTGACCGTGTCCCAGCGGACCGTACTCCCACAGGAGATAGTCCCCGTCGGTCGCCATATTGTCGGCGGTGCAGCCGTCGGTCATGCGCCAGCGTACCTCCATCTTTTCCACGCTCAGCTCGTCAAACCAGCCGGGGGTAAAGGCAAAGTCGGCGGTGCCGTCGGCATTTAAGCGGAACAGGTGGCTCTGATGTACCGAAAACGCAAAATGTACCCGGCTTTCGGCACCGATCTCGGCGGCGATGTCGGGGGCGTAGTAAGGCTCGGCAAAGGTGATCTTGGCGTAGCTGCCGCCGTCGCCGCTGTACTCGATGTCCGAGATGGTGTCGGTCAGGGCGGTCAGCTCGTCGGCGTAGGCGTTGGCAAGACCGATCTTGACCCAGGACAGGTAGTCGTCGCGCCCGCCGTCAATGACCTGCCAGTCGATCTCGTAGGTGATATCGGCAGAGCCGTCCTCCCGCGGGTCCACGGTGACGCGGTAGTAGGGGATGTAGTCCATATCGCCGCTTTCGGCATAAGGGGCAAGGCCGCCGGCAAAGGCGGCAAGGCAAAGCAGGCACGCCAGCGCGCCGACCAGCAAAAAGGCGGAAATTTTGCGTACAAATGTTGTTTTCATCAGCAGCCCTCCTGCAGCGGGGTGTCGCCCAGCTGGCACAGGCGTTTCATACGGGCGCTTTCCTCGCGCACGGTGCGGCAGGAAGCGCTGTCCCAGATGCGCTGCCACGGCTCGTGCAGGATGTTGCCCAGCCCCTGCCCCGAAAGCCAGCTCTGGCAGGGCAGCACGGTGCCGTCGGGGGCAATTGCCATATTGGACAGGCACGCTCCGCAGCTGGGAATCTGCGTAAAGCCCAGCGCGGTCAGCGTGTCCTCGCTCAGCCAGCCGGGGCTGGTAAAGTTGATCTCCAGCCCGTGTTCGGCGGCAAACGCCATGGCGGGGCGCAGTGCCTCGGTCAGCTCGGCGGGGGTCAGGCGCACGGCGCGGCTTTCGTCCCCGGCGGCGTTGCCGGTGGGGATCAGCCCGCTGCAGGTCAGATACCGCACACCCATGCTGTGGGCAAATTGCACGGTGGCAAGATAATTTTGGTTTAAGCTGCAAAGCGGGGTGTTGATGCTGACGCTCAGCCCCGCGTCCAAGGCGTTGCGGATGCCGCCCACGGTGTCGGTAAAGCCGTTGGCGCCCACAAGGGCGTTGTGGGTGGCTTCGTCGGCGGAATACAGGGTGATCTGCACAGCGTCCAGGCTGGCGTCGTGCAGGTCGCGGCAGAGCGCGCTGGTCAGCATACGTCCGTTGGTGTTCAGGCGGGTCACAAACCACTGCGCCGCCTGCACCAGCTTGACAAGGTCGCTGCGCAGGGTCGGCTCGCCGCCGGTAAAGGTCAGCTGCGGAATGCCCGCGTTGCGGCATTTTTCAATGACCGCCAGCCACTGGTCGGTGTCCAGCTCCGGCACCTCGGCAAGGGGCTGGCAGGCGGCGTAGCAGTGCAGGCATTTTTGGTTGCAGTGCCACGCGCCGTCCTTGGTCATGGCGCTGATCATCAGATCCATACGGTGGGGCGCCGCCATGCGGGCGGCGTAGTCGCCAAGGCGCATCGGCTGCACCGACACCGGCGGGGTCTTGCCCTGCGCGATGGCAAGCAGACAGTCCAGCAGCACCTGCAGGTCGGATTCGATCTGCACGGACGGTGTGCGGCGGTATATTTTGCGGGCGGCGGCGACAGCCTGCGCCTGTACGGCGTCCCAGTCGGCGGAGGTGATTTCCTTGCCGGCAAAGGGCTGCAGGGCGTCCATCAGGCAGGCAAGCAGAATGGCCCAGCTGATTTGCAGCGGCAGGATGTCCTGCCCGTTCAGAATGGCGACAAAGGGTGTGGTGCGGTCGGGCTTGCGGCACGGCACCAGATGGATGCGCACCGCGCCGGGACCGTTGGGGTCCAGCGTGATATGCCGCACGCGGTTCAGGTGGTTGTGTACATAGGCACGCTCAGCAAGGCTGAGATATTTCATAAAAATTCGTCCTCTCCGGCGAGATTTATATGAAAAAAGTATACCATAGCCGGGGACAAATTACAATGCAGTCCGGGCGGAAAGTTTGGGGAGCGTTTCGCAGAGTTAAGAGTGGAGAGTTTAGAGTTGAGATTTGGTGTGTCCGCGCACGCGGACACATTTTTTATATGTTGCCCCGTAGGGCGGGGTGACCCACCCCGCCGGGGAAATTGGTGGTAGCCGAAAGGCGGCAAGGAGGGGTCAAGACCCCTCCCTACATTACTAACCTGTGATTTTTGCGCCGCCATTTGACCGCGGGCGGGGCATGCCCCGCCCCTACCGCGCAACATATTTTATTGCCCCGTAGGGCGGGGTGACCCCACCCCGCCGGGGAGTTTTGCGGCAGGGGCAAATTTCCCCCTCATCAGTCACCTGCGGTGACAGCTTCCCCCAGAGGGGGAAGCCATACGGGCGCGCTGCCGCTATGCCGCTGCCGCGCGGGCGCCAGGCTTGTAAAATCCGTCGATATGTGGTATAATCCTAATATATATGCAAATTTTACACAGAAAGGCTTTTTTTATGAGCGAAAAAACGCAAAACACCGCCGAATGGACCGCTGTGGTGCGCCCGCGGACCGGTTGGTTTGATATAGACCTCGCCGAGCTGTGGCGCTACCGCGACCTGATCGGGATGTTCGTCAAGCGCAACTTTACCGTGCTGTACAAGCAGACCATTCTGGGACCGGCGTGGATCATCCTGAACCCGCTGCTGACCACCGTGATCTTCAACGTTGTGTTCGGCGGGCTGGCAGGGCTTTCGACCGACGGCACGCCGGCGTTTTTGTTTTATATGGCGGGCAACACGGTCTGGACGTTTTTTGCCAACTGTGTCAACAACACCGCCAACACCTTTGTTTCCAACTCGGGCGTGTTCGGCAAGGTGTACTTTCCGCGCCTGACCACCCCCATCAGTCAGGTGCTGACGGCGCTCATCAACTTCCTTGTGCAGTGCGCGATGTTTGCCTGCTTCTGGGTCTACTTTGCCCTAACCGGGGCGCAGGTACACCTCAGCCTGTGGGTGCTGGCGCTGCCGGTGGTCATGCTGCAGGTCATGCTGCTGGGGCTGGGCGTGGGCATCATTGTGTCCAGCCTGACCACCAAATACCGCGACCTTGCCATTGCCGTGGGCTTCGGCGTGCAGCTGTGGATGTACGCTTCCCCCGTGGTGTACCCCGTTTCGATGCTGAACGACAGCCCCCGTTTGCAGGCGCTGCTGCAGTTCAACCCCATGACCGCCCCCATCGAGGTGTTCCGCGCAGCGACCCTGGGCGGCGGCACCGTGACCGCGTGGGGCGTCGGCTACAGCCTGGTATTTACCGCTGCGGCGTTGATTTTGGGCGTGGTGCTGTTCAGCCGCATTGAAAAGACCTTTATGGACACCGTGTAAGGAGGGGGACTATGCAGAAAACCGAAAAGACCCCCGTTATTGAGATCGAGGGGCTGAAAAAGCAGTACAAGCTCGGGCAGATCGGCGGCGGCACACTGACGCACGACCTGCAGAGCTGGTGGGCGCGCGTGCGCGGCAAGGAGGACCCCAACACCATCATCGGCACCGACACGCGGCTGTACGGGCAGACCTTTATGGCGCTCAACGGCGTGGACCTGACCGTCTACAAGGGCGAGGCGCTGGGCATTATCGGGCGCAACGGCGCGGGAAAATCCACCCTGCTCAAGCTGCTGACCCGCATCACCGCCCCCTCCGAGGGTGAAATTCGCATCAAGGGACGCATTTCCAGTATGCTGGAGGTCGGCACCGGCTTCAACAACGAGATGACCGGGCGCGAAAACATCTATATGAACGGCGCGATCCTGGGTATGTCCCGCGCCGAGATCGACGCAAAACTGCCGCAGATCATTGAATTTTCCGAGTGCGGCGATTTTATCGACACCCCCGTCAAGCGGTATTCCAGCGGTATGTTTGTCAAGCTGGCGTTCGCCGTGGCGGCGCATCTGGACAGCGAAATTCTGGTCATGGACGAGGTGCTGGCGGTCGGCGATATGAAATTCCAGCAGAAATGCCTGGGCAAGATGAGCAACGTCGCCAACGAGGACGGGCGCACCGTGCTGTACGTCAGCCACAATATGAGTACCATCCGCCAGCTCTGCACCCGCTGCATCGTGCTGGATCAGGGGCGCATCATCTACGACGGCGACGTCGAAAAAGCCATTGCCATCTATATGGATACCACCGATGTCAACGTGGTACACTATGACCTGCGCGAGGTCGGGCGTATGAACCTTGGCGCCGGGCAGCGCCTGCGGCTGGAAAGCCTGCGCTTTTTGGACAAGGAATCCAGCATTTTTGCCGACAACGAGCCGGTGCGGGTGCAGATACGCTACCGCGTCAACCAGTCCTTTACGGGTGCCCGCGCAAAGCTGGAGATCCGCAGCCGGGACGGCTCCTCGGTGGGCATTACCCAGCCGATTGAGCTGGGCGCTATGGATGCGGGTAAAATGTACACCACAACGTTTGAATTTGACCCCTCCCTGTTGGGAGAGGGGCAGTATTTCTTCTACTTGGATATCTACGAATCCACGCTGACCCACCCGGTCTGCCTCGACAAGCCGGTGACGGAGTTTGCCTTTGAGGTCCATACCAGCGACCCCGCGCTGGCGGACTGGCAGCCGTACTGGGGACATACCCATTTTCCGCCGCTGAAGCTGCAGGAGATGCGTGAGGTATGACCATCTGTTTTTTCTCGGCGCAGTACCTGCCCACACCCGGCGGGGTCGAGCGCTATACCTGGAATCTGGCGCGGCGGTTCACCGCGGCGGGGCATCGGGCGCTGGTCGTAACGGCGGCGCTGCCGGGACTGCCCGCGCGGGAAACCGACGAATACGGCATCGAAATTTACCGCCTGCCGTCCTTTCCCGTGATGGGCGGGCGGTTCCCCGTGCTGAAGCCGTGGGCGGATGCCGCCGATCTGTGGGCGCAAAAAATCGACTTTGCCGTGATCCAGACGCGGATGTACACCCAAAGCATCTGGGCGGCGCAGCAGTGCCGGCGACGGGGCATCCCCGCACTGGTGCTGGACCACTCGACCGGGTATATGATGCACGGCGGGCTGACGGGCTGGCTGGGGCAGCGGTACGAGCATTTTGCCTGCCGCCGCATTGCCCGCTGCGGGTTTGACTTTTACGGCGTGTCCGCCGACACATGCCGCTGGCTGCAAACCTTCGGCATACAGGCGGCGGGTACGCTGCCCAACGCCGTGGACCCCGACGAGCTGGCACAGGCAGCCTGCGCAGAAAACCGCGTAGACTGGCGCAAAACTGTGCCTGCCGGCACCAGGCTGGCGGCGTTTGTGGGGCGGCTGATCCCCGAAAAAGGCGCGCTGCCCTTGGCGCAGGCGGTGTTAAGCCTGCCGGACTGGAGCCTGGTCGTTGCCGGCACCGGTCCGCAGCTGGATGAACTGCAGCAGCTGGCACAGCAAAGCGGCGGGCGCGTGGTCGCGCCCGGTGCGCTGCCGCACGCGCAGATCGTGCAGCTGCTCAGCCAGGCCGACTGCTACTGCCTGCCCACCCTGTACGCCGAAGGATTTCCTACGACTTTGCTGGAGGCGGCTGCCTGCGGCTGCCCAATCCTCTGCACGCACACGGCGGGTACCGGCGAGCTGCTGCCCGGCGGGGACGATGCCCTGTTCCTGCCCGGCGCCGATGCGGCGGACATTGCCGCCGCCCTGCAAAAAACCGCTGCCGACCCGGCAGCCGCCAAAGCGCGCAGCCAACGGGCAAAACAAACGCTGCTGGGACGGTTCACATGGCAAGCCGTGTATGAAAAACTGCGCAGCATCGTAAACTAAGGAGCATTTATGCAAAAGCTACTGATTGTTATCCCCGCCCATAACGAGGAAGCCAGCATCGTGCCGGTGGTCAGGGACCTGATCGAAAACTACCCCCAGTACGATTATGTGGTGGTCAACGACGGCAGCCGCGACAAGACCGCCGCGCTCTGCCGCCAAAACGGGTTCCACCTCATTGACCTGCCGGTCAATCTGGGGCTGGCAGGGGCGTTTCAGACCGGGCTGCGCTACGCCGCCGAGCATGACTACGACTGCGCCATGCAGATGGACGCCGACGGGCAGCACAAGCCGGAATACATTGCCGAGATGCTGGCAGCGCTGGAGGAAGGCAACGATATTGTCATCGGCAGCCGCTTTTTGAACGTCAAAAAGCCCAGAACGCTGCGTATGGCGGGCAGCTATATCATCAGCTGGTCGATCCGGCTGACGACGGGGCGCGCCATCTGCGACCCCACCAGCGGTATGCGGATGTTCAACCGCGCCATGGTGCAGGAATTTGCCGAAAACCTCAACTACGGACCCGAGCCGGATACCATCAGCTACCTGATCAAAAACGGCGCCAAGGTCAAGGAAGTACAGGTCAAAATGGGCGAGCGCACGGCAGGGCAGAGCTACCTGACCTTCTGGCGCAGCGTGCAGTATATGGTAAAAATGTCGGCGTCCATTTTGCTGATCCAGTGGTTCCGCAAGCGCGACACCGAAACCCCTTACCCGGAAAGGAGCCTGTGATATGACCGACCAAACCGTTTTGCGCATCTGCCTGATTCTGGGCGCTCTTGTCACGGCGGGGTATGTGCTGCGCCGCGTGCGGCAGGCGCGCGTGCAGATCGAGGATACCATCTACTGGCTGGCGCTCAGCGCCGTTTTGCTGCTGGTGGCGCTGTTTCCGGGCATTGCGTACTGGGTGTCCGGCTTGCTGGGCTTTGTCAGCCCCATCAACTGCGTGTATCTGATCATCATATTTTTGCTGCTGGCACGTCAATTTATGCTGTCCATCCGGGTCAGCCAGCTGGACAGCCGCCTGCGCGTTCTGACCGAGCGCGTGGCGCTGAACCAGCAGCGGCAGGAGAAGGCTGAGCAGAAAGCACCCGACGATAAAATGGATTTGTAATACGCGCTGTTTTGTGCTATAATACTATATTAAGGATATAATTTACAGAAAGAAGGTCTATGCTATGGCTTATACTCCCAAACTGACCTATAAAGGCCGCCCGCTGGTGCGCTGCGGCAATGATATTTACTACGGCTCCATGACGGACCCGTATGTCGTCTACCTGCAGGTGCTGAGCAACAAGCAGGAAAACGGCACCGAGGTGGCGGATAAGGTACACATTGTGCTGCTCTCCACCGACGACAGCAAGCCCCTGCCGGAGCGCATTGTCCGCCAGGCCAACAAGGTGGGGCTGTACAACGCACTGTCCTTCGGCGACATTATGCTGCAGGGCGCCTTGCAGAAAAAGTAAGAAGCAAGTAAAAAATCCCGCCGCAAGGCGGGATTTTTTGTTGGGGGAATAAAATATGTTGCGCGGTAGGGGCGGGGCATGCCCCGCCCGCGGTGTTGCGGCAATGGCAATATTGCGGGTAAACCGCGTTAATGGCTTCCCCTTTTGGGGGAAGCTGTCACCGCAGGTGACTGATGAGGGGGTAACTACCGGACGTTTCTCCCTCATCCGGCGCGCAGGCGCGCCACCTTCCCCCCAAGGGGGAAGGCTTTTGCGTTGCGGTCACCCCGCCGCAACAAATTACGCAAAAAAGTTTACAACTTTTTTGAAACATACTCCCCCGGAATCTCGTACTATACAATGTAGCAGCAAGGACAGGCAAGGGATGCTTCAAATCCGCACAATTTTCGCGGCTTTCCCCCGCGCAATCTTGGCAGGTTTTTCTCTTGTTTTTCGTAGCTGCGTTGGTATATAATAGTGCATCGTCCGAAAGGACGTATCCGGTCAAAAGGAGTTTGTTTATGCGAAATTGGTGCGCGCGCCATCCCGTTGGTTTTATGGCGCTTTATGCCTTGTTTTACTTAACCTTTTTTACACTGTTGGAAAAAACCGTCACGGTGCCTGATCTGTGGGTACACTGCCGGCTGGACGATTTGATCCCGTTCTGCAAATACGCCATTGTGCCGTATGCCGCGTGGTTCCCGTGGATTCCCTTTACGCTGTTCTTCCTTTTATATAAGGCGCCGCGCCGGGATTTCTGGCGGCTGTGCCTGCCGCTGTTCGGCGGTATGACGCTGGCGCTGCTGTTCTACGCCATTGTCCCCAACGGTCTTGCCCTGCGCCCCGCCTATGTGCCGGGGCAGGATATCTTTGCCTGCGCCGTGCGCCGCCTTTACCGCACCGATACCCCCACCAACGTCTGCCCGTCCATCCATGTGTTCAACTCGGTCACGCTGATGCTGGCGTACCTGCGCTCGTCCTGCTTTGCCGCACCGCGCCGCCGCTGGATGCGCCCTGCCGCCGTGGTGCTGTGCCTGTCCATCACGGCGTCCACCATGCTGCTGAAGCAGCACAGCGTCATTGACGTGCTGTTCGGCGCCCTGCTGGCGCTGGCGCTGGACTGCGCCGCCGCCGTGCTGGAACGTCAGGGCATCCCCGAACGCCGCTCCCGCCGCCTGCTGCAGCGAATTTAACAAGCCTGATTCCCCGTGCCTTTGCACGGGGAATTTTTTGTACTATTACCTTAGACATTGTGTCTAAATAATGACCCCCGTCTTTGGCGTTAATGCTGATTTTTTGGTCAGTTTCCACAGAATGCTTGCACATTTTTCCCTGCGTGTTATGATATGTTTAATAAATAACAAAGACAGGGAAAGGTGGCTTTGTATGCAAAAATATATCATGGCGCTGGACGCAGGCACCACCTCGAACCGCTGCATCCTGTTTGACCACAACGGGCGTATGTGCAGCGTGGCGCAAAAGGAATTTACCCAGTATTTCCCCAAGCCGGGCTGGGTCGAGCATGACGCCAACGAGATCTGGACCACCCAGCTGGGCGTGGCGCTTTCGGCGATGAACCAGATCGGTGCTTCTGCCGCCGACATTGCGGCCATCGGCATCACCAACCAGCGCGAAACGACCATCGTCTGGGACCGCGAAACCGGCGAGCCGATCTGCCGCGCCATCGTCTGGCAGTGCCGCCGCACCGCCGCCATCTGCGACGAGCTGAAGGCGCAGGGGTACACCGAGATGATCCGCCAAAAAACTGGCCTTGTGCTGGACGCCTATTTTTCGGCAACCAAGCTGAAATGGATTTTAGATAACGTACCCGGCGCGCGCCAAAAGGCAGAGGCGGGCGAGCTGATGTTCGGCACGGTGGAAACGTGGCTGATCTACAAGCTGACCTGCGGCAAAATTCATGTGACCGACTACTCCAACGCCAGCCGCACGATGCTGTTCAATATCCACACGCTGGACTGGGACGACGACATTCTGCAGCTGCTCAACATCCCGCGCTGCATCCTGCCCACGCCGGTGCCGAACAGCCAGTTTTACGAGTATGCCGACCCGATGCACTTCGGCGGCGAAATCCGCATTGCGGGCGCGGCAGGCGACCAGCAGGCGGCGCTGTTCGGGCAGACCTGCTTTGCGGCGGGTGACGTCAAAAATACATACGGCACGGGCGGCTTTTTGCTGATGAACACCGGCGAAAAACCCGTGGAAAGCCGCAACGGGCTGGTTACGACCATCGCGTGGGGTCTGAACGGCAAGGTCAGCTACGCGCTGGAAGGCAGTATCTTTGTGGCGGGCGCTGCCATACAATGGCTGCGCGATGAACTGAAAATCATCGAAGATTCGCGGGATTCCGAGTATATGGCGCTCAAGGTCAAGGACACCAACGGCTGCTATGTCGTGCCCGCGTTCACGGGGCTGGGCGCACCGCACTGGGACCAGTACGCCCGCGGCACCATTGTGGGCTTGACCCGCGGCTGCAACAAAAACCACATCATCCGCGCCACGCTCGACAGCCTGTGCTATCAGGTCAATGACGTGCTGAAAGCGATGGAAGCGGACGCGGGCATCCGCCTGAGCAGCATCCGGGTGGACGGCGGCGCTTCCGCCAACAACTACCTGCTGCAGGCGCAGGCGGACATCAGCGGCGCGGCGGTCGAACGCCCCCGCTGTGTCGAAACCACGGCGCTGGGCGCGGCGTATCTGGCGGGGCTTGCCGTCGGCTACTGGGACAGCCCCGCCGACGTGCTGAAAAACCGCGAGGTGGACCGCGTGTTTACCCCGCAAATCACCGAGCAGGACCGCGAAAAACGCATACGCGGTTGGAACAAGGCCGTGCGCTGCTCTTACGCATGGGCCAAGGAGGACTGACACCAATGAAGGACGTTATCATTATCGGGGCGGGTGTGGCAGGCTGCGCCGCTGCCCGGGAAATCAGCCGATACAACGCTGATATTCTGGTTTTGGAAAAAGAGGAGGATGTCTGCTGCGGCACCTCCAAAGCGAACAGCGCCATTGTACACGCGGGCTTTGACGCCGCCGCCGGCAGCCTGATGGCAGAGCTGAACGTGCAGGGCAGTCGCATGATGCCCGCCCTTGCCAAGGAGCTGGATTTTGCCTATGACCAGTGCGGCAGTCTGGTGGTCTGCCTGTCGGACGCTGACCGCCCCGCTTTGCAAAAGCTGTACGAAAACGGCGTTGCCAACGGCGTGGAGGGGCTGCGCATCATCGAGCGCGACGAGCTGTTGGCGATGGAACCGAATATCTCGGACGAAGCCGTCGCCGCGCTGTGGGCGCCCACCGGCGGCATCGTATGCCCGTTCGGGCTGACATTTGCCTTTGCCGAAAACGCCGCCAAAAACGGCGCGCAGTTCCAATTTGACACCTGCGTGACCGGGCTGGAAAAAATCGACGGCGGCTGGCGCGTGCATACCGACAAGGGCGACTTGGACGCGCGCTGTGTCGTGAACGCTGCCGGTGTCCACGCGGACGAGCTGCACAACATGGTAAGTGACGATGCTATGACGATCATCCCGCGCCGGGGCGATTATTTCCTGCTGGATCACAGCGCGGGCGGACACGTCAGGCACACGGTGTTCCAGCTGCCCGGCAAGTACGGCAAGGGCGTGCTGGTTACCCCCACGGTACACGGCAACCTGCTGGTGGGACCCACCGCCACCGACATTGACGACAAGGAAAACACCGCCACCACCGCCGCCGAGCTGGACGAGGTGCGCCAAAAATCCGGCTTGGCGGTCAAAAACATCCCGCTGCGCCAGACCATTACCAGCTTCAGCGGCTTGCGCGCCCACGAAGTACACCACGAATTTATCATCCGCGAAAGCGCCCCCGCCTTTGTGGACTGCGCGGGCATCGAGTCGCCGGGGCTGTCCGCCAGCCCTGCCATCGGGCAAAAGGTCGCGGGCATCGTGGCGGACATCCTGCATCTGGAAAAAGACCCCGCCTTTGACGGCACCCGCAAGGGGATACTCGACCCCAAAACGCTGCCGCTGGCAGAGCGTGCCGAGCTGGTGCGCCGCCAGCCTGCCTACGGGCAGATCATCTGCCGCTGCGAGTCGGTGACCGAGGGCGAAATTCTGGATGCCATCCGCCGCACGCCGGGTGCGCGCAGTCTGGACGGCGTCAAGCGCCGCACCCGCGCCGGGATGGGGCGCTGCCAGTCCGGCTTCTGCAGCCCGCGCGTGATGGAAATTCTGGCGCGGGAGTTGGGCGAGCCGATCGAAAGCATTACAAAATCCGGCGGTGCATCGCGCATTATTGTGGGCATCGACAAGGACAGCCTGTAAGGGGGGTGACCTAAGTGAAAAACGCAGATCTCGTGATTTTGGGCGGCGGTCCTGCCGGGCTTGCCGCAGCGCTTGCCGCACGGCAGGCGGGCGTGCAGGATATTTTGATTCTGGAGCGCGACGCCGAACTGGGCGGTATTCTGAACCAGTGCATCCACAACGGCTTTGGGCTGCACACCTTTAAAGAGGAACTGACGGGTCCCGAGTACGCCGCCCGCTTTGCCGACAAGGTCAAGGCGCAGGGCATCCCCTACAAGCTGAACACGATGGTGATGGATTTGTCCGCCGACAAGGTCGTTACCGCGATGAACCGCACCGACGGGCTGTTTCAGGTGCAAGCCAAGGCGGTCGTGCTGGCGATGGGCTGCCGCGAGCGCCCGCGCGGTGCGCTGAACATCCCCGGCACCCGCCCGGCGGGCATCTTTACCGCCGGAACGGCGCAGCGCCTGGTCAATATGGAGGGCTATCTGCCCGGACGCCGCGTGGTCATTTTGGGCAGCGGCGATATCGGGCTGATTATGGCGCGCCGTATGACGCTGGAGGGCGCGAAAGTGCTGTGCGTGGCGGAGCTGATGCCGTATTCCGGCGGGTTGAAGCGCAACATTGTGCAGTGCCTGAACGACTTTGATATTCCGCTCAAACTCAGCCACACCGTGGTGGACATCGAGGGCAAGGAGCGCGTGACCGGGGTGACGATCGCCGAGGTCAAAAACGGCAAGCCCGTACCCGGCACCGAAGAGCATTTCGATTGCGACACGCTGCTGCTTTCCTGCGGACTTCTGCCCGAAAACGAGCTGAGCCGCACGGCGGGCGTGGCGCTAAGCCCCATCACGGGCGGACCGCAGGTGGACGAAAGCCTGCAGACCAGCATCCCCGGCGTGTTTGCCGCGGGCAACGTGCTGCACGTCCACGACTTGGTGGACTATGTTTCCGAGGAAGCTGCCGCCGCCGGAACCAGCGCTGCTGCGTATATTTTGCAGGGGGCTGCCGCGGCAGGGCGAGCCTTGCCCGTTGTGGCGCAAAACGGCGTGCGCTACACCGTGCCGGTGACCGTGCATCCGCAGGCGGCCGAAACGCTGACGCTGCGTATGCGCGTGGATAACGTGTACAAGGGCAAGGCGCTGGCGGTCTACGCGGGCGAGGTTTGCCTGTGGCGGCGCAAGCGCCCCGTGATGGCACCCGGCGAGATGGAAACCGTGGTGCTGAAAGCGGACGCGCTGGCGAAAATTCCCGCCGATGCCGCCAACCTGACCGTGACTTTGGAGGAGGTGTAACGCTATGGAACAACGCGAACTGACCTGTATCGGCTGCCCGCTGGGCTGCGCCCTGACCGTTACGCTGGAAAACGGTGCGGTGCAGAGCGTGCAGGGCAACACCTGCCCCCGCGGCGACGCCTACGCCCGCAAGGAGGTGACCGCCCCCACCCGCATCGTGACCAGCACCGTCAAGGTGACGGGCGGCACGCTGCCCGCCGTCAGCGTGAAAACGGCGGGGGATATCCCCAAGGGCAAAATTTTTGAATGCGTCCGCGCGTTGAAGGACGTTGCCGTGCCCGCGCCCGTGGTCATCGGGCAGGTCATTGTGCCGGATGTTGCCGACACCGGCGTTGCCATTGTGGCGACCAAAAATATCGACAAGGCGTGAATTAACGCCATAACAGCAAAAAAACGCGCCCCCTGCCGGGTTCTCCGGCAGGGGGCGCGTTTTGGTTTCGTTGATTTTTTACTGCTTCAGGGCGCGGATGACGTGGTTCAGGTCCTGCTCGTTCTCGCAAACGATCTTGACAGGGTGGCTGTAATCCAGGCTCATCATACCCAGAATGCTCTTGGCATCGGCGATGCTGCCCTTCACATCGTGTACGCCGACATCGTTATAACACTTGGCGGCAGCAGACACGATTCCCTTCACTTCAGCAAAATTGGAAACCTTGACTTG
>CAKTAS010000021.1:0-18943 GCA_934529095.1 uncultured Gemmiger sp.
TGGTGCGAACCATCTGAGAGGTGTAGCTGTTCTCGTTGTCGTACCAAGAAACGACCTGAACCTGATAGGTGTCGTCGCTATTTTTATCGCTGCATGGCTGATTTTTATCCTTTTGGTGGCTGTATGCTTTCTTTTTTCGTGGCGAAATTTCTCAACAATTGTCGTAGTTTGGAAATTTCCTTTTTCTTTGCTTCGGTATGGTTTTTCGTAGCAGGATTCTTGCTTTTTCTACCCTCTTTCTATAGATTTGTTGCGGCTTTCCAGCCTGTTTTATATACTCCCTCTAACGCCGCTGCGCGGCGCTGAGAGGGGCTGTAACGGTTTATGCGGTGGTATGTTGACGAATCAGTTTATCAAGCGTAGGGCGCGAAATTTCAAGCGTTTTTGCAAGCTGTGCCTTGTTCAACTCGCGGTTCAAATAGCGCTGATACTGTGCGGCGAAATCGTCCGCCTTGACCTCTTTGCGGCCTTTGAACTTGCCTTGTGCTTTTGCAATAGCGATACCCTCGCGCTGGGCGTTGACCCGGAGACGGCCTCCAAGGACGCCTGCAAGGTCGAGCACGACCTGTGCGAGGAGACCTACAGCAAGATGATTGCCTTTGCGGAAAAGGCGGAAAAAGAGCTGTAATTTGGCGATTACGAAAAGGAACTCCCCGAAGGCATGACGCTTTCGGGGTGTTTGTAATTTTGGGAAATACATCGTAGGGGCGGGTTCCATATCCGCCCGTGGGGCTTTACGGTTGCCGGAACGTTGCACGGCGGGGCGAGGGCACCCCGCCCTACACCAACGATACCGTTGGCAACGTCCACTTATACGCTAAAAGAGGCGAACCCCAGGTTCGCCCCTTTACGCATCTTACAAAATCAATACAGCGGCTTGCTCTCCGGCTCCTGCGCGGGCTCGGTCGGCTCTGCTGCGGGGGCAGCGGCGGGCTGACGGCGCGCGGCGGCGACCTCCTGATGGAAGGTCACGGGGTTCGCGTGGTAGCGCTTCTCGATCTCAGCGTCGTATCCGATCATCGCATCGGGATAGGTGCTCTGCATCTGGCGCAGAATCTCCTGCGCCTCGTCCTCGTTCTTGACGGAGATGTCATGGCAGGCGTTCTTCTCGGTCGCGCCATAGACGCGCACCATCATCTCCTTGCCAACGGTCAGGATTCCGTAGGCCTTGTGGCGCACGGTGTACTGGTACGCCCAGACCACGTCGTCACCGGCCAGCACCCAGGAATCGCGGCCGTGGACGTACATCAGCCAGCTGCGGCTCATGCGCACCTTGCCGTCCTGCATCGTGTCCTCGTAGAAACGGTCGAGCGCCTGCTCGGTGCCTTCCGGGTCAGCGGTGGCAGCGATATAGCGGCGGATCTGCTTCTGGAAGCCGCCCGTCAGGGATCGGACGACAAACCAAATCAGCAGTGCCAGCACCAGCAGCATCACAATGCCCATAAAGCCCAGCACAAAGGTATCGCTGCCGTCGATCTCGTCATCGGTCAGCACCAGCGGCAGGAAGGTGCAGCCGTCCTCCAGACCGATGTCGTCATAGCTGAAACCGGCGTCGATGAAGTAGTCCTCCCACAACTGCTTGGTCTCATCGTCCATCCGCTTCAGGGTGCCGCGCACGGTCACGTAAGAGCCGTCCCACTCGTAGCTGCCATCCTCGTCGTCCAGCATGCGCGCGGTGTCGTCGACGACCGCCTCGGCGTCGTCGATTTTGGACGCGGGCACTTCCAGACCGATGTAAATGGTTGCATCCGGCGTGTTGATGGGCATAATGTACTCACGCGCGGAGACTTCATCGCGCTTGCCGCTCTCGCTGCTGACGGTTTCGGCGTAGTAGTCGATCAGGGTATCGACGTCCATCGTGATATATTGTCCCTGCAGGGAGAGGATGTCCTCGTGGTCGTCCAGCGGCTCAAAGTAGGCGGGGCCGGCCAGCATCTTGACGATGCCGGGGCCAAACACCACGCCGAGGGCGGCCGTGACGATGCCCAGCACGATGATGCACCACAAATTGCCGAGCAGGGTTTTCTTTTTCAGGGATTCCAGCATTTTGTTTCCTCCATTCTTTTTGTTAGGGTTCACAATAAGGGTAACAGTTTGTTCATATATTGTCAACCGGTTACGCATGTTTGCGCAAAAAATCTTTGGGTGTTGCTTCCTAAAGCCGGTCATACACAGCGCGCAAAAAAACGCCCCTTCCGGTCAAACCGAAAGGGGCGGGGTTCAGCTATTTAATTCGCAGTTAAGCTACTCGCAGATTACAGCTCAGCGAAGTACTTAATGGTGCGAACCATCTGAGAGGTGTAGCTGTTCTCGTTGTCGTACCAAGAAACGACCTGAACCTGATAGGTGTCGTCGTCGATCTTAGCGACCATGGTCTGGGTAGCGTCGAACAGAGAGCCGTAGCGCATACCGATCACGTCAGAAGAAACGATCGGATCCTCGTTGTAGCCGAAGCTCTCGGAGGCAGCAGCCTTCATGGCGGCGTTGATGGCTTCCTTGGTGACGTCCTTGCCCTTGACAACGGCAACCAGAATGGTGGTGGAGCCGGTGGGGACGGGAACGCGCTGGGCAGAGCCGATCAGCTTGCCGTTCAGCTCGGGGATGACCAGACCGATGGCCTTAGCAGCACCGGTGGAGTTGGGAACGATGTTCTGAGCGCCGGCGCGGGCACGACGCAGGTCGCCCTTGCGCTGGGGACCGTCGAGGATCATCTGGTCGCCGGTGTAAGCATGAACGGTGGTCATGATGCCGGAGACGATGGGGAAGGCCTTGTTCAGGGTGTCGGCCATGGGGGCCAGGCAGTTGGTGGTGCAGGAAGCAGCGGAGATGACCTGATCCTCAGCGGTCAGGGTCTTCTCGTTGACGGAGTAGACGATGGTCTTCAGGTCGTTGCCGGCAGGAGCGGAGATAACGACCTTGCGGGCGCCGGCCTGGATGTGGGCCTCAGCCTTGGCCTTGCTGGTGTAGAAGCCGGTGCACTCCAGAACAACGTCGATGCCCAGCTCGCCCCAGGGGCAATCCTTGGCGTCCTTAATGGCGTAGATGGTGATCTTCTTGCCGTCAACGACGATGTAATCCTCGCCGGCCTCGACGGTGTGCTTGTTCTCACCGATCTTGCCCAGGAAAGAACCCTGAGCGGTGTCGTACTTCAGCAGGTGAGCCAGCATAGCGGGGCTGGTCAGGTCGTTGATGGCGACAACTTCGTAGCCGTCAGCCTCAAACATCTGACGGAAAGCCAGACGGCCAATGCGGCCAAAACCATTGATTGCTACTTTAACAGCCATAATAAAATCCTCCATAGATTTATTGTAACCCGGTCAGCGGCCAACCCGCTTTGCGGTATGATACTATTGTACTCCATTTTGCCGAACTCTGCAAGTGCCTGTTATTATTTTAACACGAAATTTTCAAGTTTTTTCAAAGTTTTTTTGCATTTACAGCTTTTGGCACCTTTTTTTGGGGTGCCTTTGCATACACTAGCCCCAAAACCACCGCAGAAAAGGAGGGGTGCCGCCGTGTTTCCCGATGACCCTGCCCGCGCTGCCCTTGCGCAGGATGCCGCCTTTCGCCGCCTGAGCCGCCGCACCGTGCGCCCGGGGGCAAGGCTTGCCGCCTGCCTTTTGGCGGAAGCCGCTGCCGCCCCTGCCCCGCCCCGCGCCTTGGATCTGACTGCCGAGGTCGAAGCCCTGTGCGCCGCCCTGCAGCAAGCCGTGCGCCGGCGCAGCTGGCTGTATTTTGCCCCGGCGGACGCGCCGCTGCCGGTGGCCGTGCCGCGCCTTTTGCTGCAATGCAGCCTGCTTTGCTTTGTGCAGGGGGTCTTGCAGGCGCAGGGGGCTGCCGTTGTGCAGGTACACACCGCACCCGGCGCGGCGGTGCTGGTAATCAAAGGCGGGCGGTGCGCCACCCTGCCCCGCGATGCCCGCGCCCTGCTGCTGCGGCTGGCGGCGGTAAGCGGCGGGGCGGTGGTGCAAAGCGGCGGCGCAGGGGCGTTTTCGGCAGCGGTGCGCCTGCCCAAAAGCAGCCTGCCGCTGCGCACACCCTGCCAAGCGCAGGATTACCTGTACGACCGTTTCAGCCCGCTGTACACCCTGCTGGGGCGGCAGTGCGCGGGCTACGGCGAGGAACTGGGGCTGCGCAGCTGAGGTTTGCCAATTTATTGTTGCATTGCCGCGCGGGGTGCAGTATACTAAGGACAAAGGAAGCCCTGTATCCCACCCCGCAAGAAAGGAGCGCTGCCCTGTGTTGTTTCGCCTGACCCCTGCCGAGTCCGCCTGCGTGGACGAAATTCTGCGCGGCTACGCGGATAACCCCCACGCCCAGCATATGAAGGATTTTATCCAGCACGGCACCGTGACCACCTACGAGCATTGTATGCGCGTGGTGCGCATCGCCTTTTGGCTCAACCGGCGGCTGGGGCTTGCCGCCGATGAGGTCAGCCTGGTGCGCGGCGCGTTTTTGCACGACTTTTACTTATACGACTGGCACCACTGCAAGGACATTACCCACTGGCACGGCTTTAAGCACCCGCAGGCGGCGCTGTACAACGCCGAAACCGTGTTTGATTTAAACGACACCGAAAAGGACTGCATCCGCTGCCATATGTGGCCCCTAACCGTGACCGCCGTCCCCCACACGCGCGAGGCGGTGCTGGTAGGCACGGCGGACAAAATTTCCTCCGGCTGGGAAACCGTGATGGAACGCCGCGCCGTGCGCAAAAAGCGCGTGGAAAACCTCAAAAACCGATAAAAATACGCTGCACCGTTTTTGCGATGCAGCGTTATTTTTATACCTGTTATTCCGTGTCCCTGCCGCAGGCGGCGACGGCGCAAATCAGCCCGCAGACGCCCAGCACCGACAATGCCAGATTGCCGTACACCTCGGCGGCGGTCAGCGCGCTCAGCTGCCGCAGCGTCTGCACGGTTCCCGCGCAGCTGCACAGCAAAAAGCAGCCTGTTCCCGCGCCGAACAGCGTGTGTCCGCAGGGCTGCCCCGGCGTCAAAAACACCTTGAGCAGCGCCGCCGCAAACAGCAGCGCCGCCGCACCGCCCAGCACGCTCAGCGTGTAGGACACGCGCGGCAGGGCGGCGGGGTCGATCTGGAACTGCCAGAACAGCCGCCACAAAAAGTACAGCGGCATCACCAGCGCCGCTGCCGCACTGCCCGCCTTACCGCGGGCAACGCCGTAGCCCGTGCAGGCGCGCACCGCGTACACCGCCAGCCACAGCGCCGAAAAAATCGGCGTAACAGCGTCCAGTACATACGCAAACGCCGGTTTCAGCACCAGCGGCAGATACCCGTTTTTTGCCAAAAACAGCACGGCGGGCAGGTTCATCAGCCCCGCCGCCAGCAGCAAAACAGCAGTGACTGCCATCGCCGCGCCCAGCGGCTTGCACCGATCCGCCAAGGCAGCGGGCTGCGCGGCACAGCACTTGCCCGCAAGGTGCGGCAATGCCAGCGCTGCCAGCCATACCGCGCACAGGCACGCCAGCATCGGCGCCGCCACAAAGTCGGACGCGCCGCCCGCCAGCCAGCCCGTAGCTGCCAGCACCGCGCCCGCCACTGCAATGACCGCCACGCGCGGTCGATGTTGAACGTTCATACCCCTACCCTTTCATACCCGGCTGCCCCGCCGCATAGGCTGGGACAGGCTGCCGTTTTCTCGTATATGAAGTATTGTACCGCCGCAGCCGAGTTTTTTCAAGTGCAGGGAGCGTGTTGTGTGAAAAAGAGTTTCGGTGTCGCGGGGTTCACCCTGCTTTTGGCGTTTTTTCTGCCGTTTTCGGCGCTGCTGCTGCCGCGCCCAACCGCCCCGTCTGCCCCTGCGCCCCTGCCGGAGCCGACGCTTCCGCCGCTGCCCACTGCCGCGCCCGCCGCAACGCCCGCGCCCGGCACCGTGACCGTTTGGGACGCCGCCGTGCAGCAGGAGCGCACGCTGACGCTGCCGGAATTTTTGGTGGGGCTGGCCGCCTGCGAGATGCCGCCGGACTGGCCCACCGATGCCCTGTGCGCCCAGATGGTCGCCGGGTACAGCTACGCGCTGGCGCTGGGGGATACCCCTTTGCAGGTCAACAGTGCGCAGTGCTTAGGCTGGACGGATACCGACGTATTAAAAGCACGCTGGGGCGATGATTATGCGCAGTTTTACGCCCGGCTGACCCAAGCGGCGCAGACGGTGAACGGCTGTGTTCTGACCTACGACGGCAGCCCGGCGGCGGCGTGCTACCACAGCATCAGCGCCGGGCATACCGAGGCAAGCCAGAACGTCTGGGAAACCGCGCTGCCCTATCTGCAGGGGGTACCCTCCCCCGCCGACCTTGCCGCCGACGGCTACGAGGTCACCGTGCAGTACAGCCCCGAGCAGGTCAGCGCCGTTCTGCTTGCGCTGGAACTTACGCCCGGCAGCGACCCCGCCGCGTGGTTCGGCGATGCCGTTCTGGATGACGCCGGGTATGTGACGGCGCAGACCGTGTGCGGCAACAGGATTCCGGGTACAAAAATGCGCCGCGCATTTCATCTGCGCAGCGCAAGCTATACCGTGGAATATGACGGTACATCGTTTTGTTTTACCACGTACGGCTACGGTCACGGCGTGGGGCTGAGCCAGTACGGCGCCAAGGCGCTTGCCGAACAGGGCAGCACCTGGCAGGAAATTCTGCTGTACTATTTCCCCAGGTGCGAGGTGCGTCAGCCCTGAGGGATGTCCCGCTTAGTCAGCCCCAGAATCAGCGCGGTAAGCAGCGCACCCGACGCATTTGCCATAACAAACCCCGCCGGGTTGCCCATAACCGCCAGCAAGAACACACCGCCGTGGGGTGCGGGGCAGGCGCAGTTGACCAGAACCGCCAGATACCCCGCCAGCGCACTGCCCGCCATACAGGCGGGTACGACCCGAAACGGGTCCTTGAGCGCAAAGGGCAGCGCACCCTCGGTGACAAAGGAAGCGCCCATCACAAGGTTTTGCGGCACGGTGCGGCGCTCCTCTTGGGTGAATTTTTCGGGGAACAGCAGGCACGCCAGCGCCACGCCCAGCGGCGGCACCATACCGCCCGCCATAACCGCCGCCATCACGTCCTGCTGCCCGCTGACCAGCGCCAGCGTGCCGGTGACATACGCCGCCTTGTTGATGGGTCCGCCGTAATCGGTCGCCATCAGCCCGCCCAGCACGCAGCCCAGCAGCAGCCGGCTGCCGCCGCGCATACCGTTCAGCGTTGTGTCCAGCCAGTGGTTGACCTGCCCCAGAACGGGGTTGACCAGAAACACCATCAGCGCGCCGATGCCCAGCAGGCTGCCCAGCGGTATCAGCAGGCTGGTGCGGATGTGGTCCAGATCCTTGGGCAGCTTGGGGCAGCGGGTGGTCAAAAGCCGCAGCAGCACACCGGCGGCAAAACCGGCGATCAGCGCACCGCCGAAGCCGCTGGAGATCCAGCCGCTTTCGCTGTAAACGGTGGTACCCATCTGCGCCAGATACCCGCCCATAAGCCCCGGCATAAAGGCGGCGGTGTCGCCGATGCTTGCGGCAATAAACGCCGCCAGCACGGGGTAGATCATCGTCATAGCCGCCTGCCCGACGGTGTTCAGCATAACCGCCAGCGTGGCGGGACCGTTCAGATGCGTCACCAGCATCGCCAGCGCCGTACTGATGCCGCCCGCCACCACAAAGGGGATAAACCGCGATACGCCGTACATTAAGTGGCGGTAGAATTCGTTTGCCAGCTCAGTGTGGTTGCGGCTGCGCATCGCTTCGCCCCCGCGGTAGACCTCCGCCTTGCCGGAAAGCACCTTTTCCAGCAGCTTTTCCGGCTCGCGGATGGCTTCGTCCGCCGAGGCGTTGACCACCTTTTTGCCCACGAACCGCGCCGTCGGCACCGCGCGGTTGACCGCAACGATGATGCCGTCGGCTTCGGCAATGTCGGCGGGGGTCAGCTCGTTTTCAACGCCGCCCGCGCCGTTGGTTTCGATTTTTATGGCAATGCCGTATTTGTCGGCGCTTTTTTGCAGCGCCTCTGCCGCCATATAGGTGTGCGCCAGCCCGTTGGGGCAGGCGGTAACCGCCAGCAGCCGGATATGCCGCGTGGTCGGGCGTTTGGGTGCGGGCTGCGCCGCCGTTTCTTTTTCGGCAATGCAGGCGCGGAACTGCTCCGGCGTCTGCGCCGCCGCCAGCGTGCGGCAGAAATCCTTGTCCACCAGCAGCCCTGCCAGCGCCGACAGTACGCGGATGTGCAGGTCGTTTTCGCCCTCGGGCGCAGCGATCAAAAACAGCAGATCGACCGGCTCGCCGTCCGGCGTGGGGCAGTGGATCGGCTTGTCCAGCGTGATCGCCGCCAGCGCTGCCTTGCGCACCGCCGCCGTTTTGGCGTGCGGCACCGCCAGACCGTTGCCCATACATATGCAGCCCTGCGCCAGCCGCGCCAAGACATCCTGCTCCAGCAAGGCGGCATCCTGCACGGCGTCGCCCTGTGCCAGCAAGCCGCACAGCGTGTGAACGGCGGCAGGCAGGTCCGCCGCGGTGCTGTGCAGTTGGATCTGCGGCAGCTGCAAAAGGTCGGTGATCTGCATAGGGGTGCGCCCTCCTTTGTGAATTTTACGGCAAAGCCATACTGAAAAAGGCGGTTCCGCCTTACACGGAACCGCCGATTTTGCAGATGTTACAGCAATCAGTTGAGCAGAGTCAGCTCGGACTCGGGATCGAACAGATGGATCTTGTTGGTGTCCAGAGCAACGGTGATCTTGTCGCCGCGGCGGCTCTTGGAGGTCGGGGCAACACGAGCCATCAGGTTCTGACCCTGATAGGTCAGGTACAGGTAGATCTCGGCGCCCATCAGCTCGGAAACCTCAACCTCGGTGCTGATATGGCTGTTGGGATGCTTTGCGAGGAATTCCTCGTCGTCCTTGATGTCCTCAGGACGGATGCCGACCTTCAGGGTCTTGCCGACGTAAGCGTCCAGCTTGCCGTCTGCGGTCTTTTCGGTGGGCAGGGGGATGTCGGTGCCGGCCAGGTCAACCACAAACTGGTCGCCGTTCTTCTTCAGGGTGCCGTCCAGGAAGTTCATCTGGGGGCTGCCGATAAAGCCGGCAACGAAGATGTTGCAGGGGTAGTCATACAGGTTCTGCGGGGTATCGACCTGCTGGATCAGACCGTCCTTCATGACGACGATGCGGTCGCCCATGGTCATAGCCTCGGTCTGGTCGTGGGTAACGTAGATGAAGGTGGTAGCCAGCTTCTTGTGCAGCTTGATGATCTCGGTGCGCATGCTGGTACGCAGCTTGGCGTCCAGGTTGGACAGAGGCTCGTCGAGCAGGAAGACAGCCGGGTTACGGACCATAGCACGACCCAGCGCAACACGCTGACGCTGACCACCGGACAGAGCCTTGGGCTTACGGTCGAGCAGGTGCTCGATCTCCAGAACCTTGGCAGCCTCACGAACGCGCTTGTCGATCTCGTCCTTGGGCATCTTGCGCAGCTCCAGACCGAAAGCCATGTTCTTGTAAACGGTCATATGGGGGTACAGAGCGTAGTTCTGGAACACCATGGCGATGTCGCGGTCCTTCGGGGGGACGTCGTTGATCAGACGGTCGCCGATGTACATCTCACCGCCGGAAATTTCTTCCAGACCGGCGATCATACGCAGGGTGGTGGACTTGCCGCAGCCGGAGGGACCGACGAAAACGATAAATTCCTTATCGGCGATCTCCAGGCTGAAATCGGGAACGGCAACGACGTTGCCGGGGTAAACTTTCTTGACGTGACGGCAGCTGATAGAAGCCATGGTACATTACCTCCGTAATTTGTGTAAGAACCCGCGAACGGGGTTGATTTACTTGACATCACTATAATATCAGGTTATAATACATTTGAAAATAGCATTTTATTGATATTGGAGTGTGGAAATTGATATTTGATGCCGAATCTTTTTGCACTGCCGCCGAAATTGCCGAGCTGGACGGCAAAACGTCGAAAACGCTGACCGGCGCGGGGCTTTGGGTGGGGGTGTTGTCGCGCGGGGGATGCCTGCTGAACGACAGCGAGCGCCCGGGGCAGAGCGGGGATATCTTGCTGGGGGCTTCGCCGCTGGTGCTGACCCCCTGCGAGGACTGCCATCTGGTGGCGGTGCGGCTGACGGGGCAATGCCCCGACGCCTGCCTGCTGAGCCTTGGCGCTGCCCGCTGGGCGGACGGTGCCTCCTGCCCGGGCGCGGCGGAGCTGCTGGCGCAGATGCACAACGCCCCCGCCGACCCGGTCGCCTACGGCGTTTTGTGTGCGGTCGCCAAGGCGGATGAAACCAGCCGTCCCCTGCCGCCGCTGGTGGCCGAGGCGATGACCGCCATCCGGCAGAATTATATGGCGCTGTACGGCGTGGAGGAATTGAGCGAGCAGCTGGGCGTGACCAAAAGCCACCTGGTGCGGGTGTTCAAGCAGGAGATCGGCGTGCCGCCGGGCAAATATCTGACGAACGTACGCATAGAAGCCGTGAAATCCCTGCTGTTGAGCGACGAGTACAATCTGGAAACCATCGCCGGGCTGACGGGGTTTTCGGGCGCGAACTACCTGTGCCGGGTGTTCAAGCGGGAGGTGGGCATCTCCCCCGCCGCGTGGCGCGCCGCCGCCGCACCCCGCCGCGCCATCCCCAAATTACCGCCCCGCAGCGAGGAAATGTTTGTATAAATTATAAATAAAAAAGCGGCATCCCGCGGGATGCCGCTCTTGTTGTTTTTATCGGGGTCACACGGTCTTGTAGCCGTCGGGGTTGTGGCTCTGCCAGTTCCAGCTGTCGCGGCACATCTCGTCAATGCCGTACTGCGCCTCCCAGCCCAGCTCGCGCTTGGCCTTGCTGGGGTCGCACCAGCACTCGGCAATGTCGCCGGGGCGGCGGGGGTCAATGACGTAGGGCAGCTCCTTGCCGCACGCCTTGCTGAAGGCATGGATGACATCCAGCACGCTGTAGCCGTGACCGGTGCCGAGGTTGCAGATGAACAGCCCGGGCTTTTCTTCCAGCTTATGCACGGCGGCAACGTGACCGCGCGCCAGATCGACAACGTGGATGTAGTCGCGCACGCCGGTGCCGTCGGGGGTGGGATAGTCATTGCCAAAGACGTGGACTTCCTTCAGCTTGCCGACTGCCACCTTGGCGATGTAGGGTACGAGGTTGTTGGGGATGCCGTTGGGGTCCTCGCCGATCAGCCCCGAGGGATGCGCACCGATGGGGTTGAAGTAGCGCAGCAGGGCGACGTTCAGCTCCGGGTCTGCCTTGCAGCAGTCGGTCAGAATGCGCTCGCTGAATACCTTGGTGGTGCCGTAGGGGTTGGTGGTGCCGCCGACGGGGAAATCCTCGCGGATGGGTACGCTGGCGGGGTCGCCGTAGACGGTGGCGGAGGAGGAGAAGATGATGTTATGGCAGTTGTGGTGCCGCATCACGTCCAGAATGTTCAGCGTGGTGGACAGGTTGTTGGAGTAATACTCGATGGGCTTGGACACGCTTTCGCCCACGGCCTTGTAGGCGGCGAACTGAATAACGCAGTCGATGTCGCTGTTTTCGGCAAAAATCTTTTCGACAGCAGCCTTGTCGGTCAAGTCCGCCTCAACAAAGCGGAAATCCTTGCCGGAAATCTGCTTCACGCGCTCCAGGGCCTTGGGGCAGGAGTTGTAGTAGTTATCCGCCACAACAATGTCGTAGCCTGCTGCCAACAATTCGATACAGGTATGGCTGCCGATGTAACCGGCACCGCCGCTAACCAAAATTGCCATAACAAACTCTCCTTTTACAATGTGTTCCTTATGTTGCAGGCAGCTGCCGGTGCAGCCGCCCCTTGCTACCCTTATTCTACTTTGTCGGGGCAGTTTCGTCAATAGTCGTTTACGGTTCGTCTATATCCTTTTGTTGCCTGTTTTGCCGCCGGGCTGTCAGGTACATCTGCTGGCGGCGGTACTCGGCAGGGGTGTTGCCGGTCGCTTCGCGGAATTTTTTGCTGAAATGCGCACCCGAGCAATAGCCCATCTCGGCGGCGACCTCGCCGGGCAGCGCCCCGCGTGCCAGCAGCTGGGCGGCGTAGTCCAGCCGCATGGCGGTAAATTCCGCCCCGGCGGTGCTGCGGGTGCGGGCGCGGAACGCCTGCTGCAGCTGCGCACGGCTGCAGCCCAAAGCCTCGCAAAGCGCACCGATGTGCAGTTCCCTGTGCAGGTTGGCGGCAAAATAGCTGCGCGCCGCCTCCACCAAGGCGGTCTGGCGGCGTTCGCGCTGCTGCCGCACGGCGGATTGGCGGCGGGGCTGGCGGCAGCGACGCGCCATTAAGATCAGCAGATCCTCCAGCCGCAGCACCATCTGCTGCACCTCGCCCAAGGCAGGCTCGCCCCGCAGGCGGGTGGGGTCGTCGGCATCAAACAGCAGCCGGACCTTTTGCATGATATACTGCGTATCCCGCTGCTCGCCCGGCTCGGCATGGGTCACAAAGCCGTGCATAAGCTCGGCAGACTCGCCCGTGCAGAGAAATTCCACGCGCAGCACCTCGGGCGGCACGCCGCCCACCGTGCGCATGGCGCTGACCTCGCCGGGCGGGTGCAGCAGCAGCGCACCGGGATGCAGCAGAATGCGGCGGTCATCGCAGCGTTCCTCTATATTGCCGCTATGCAGGTAGACCAGCACCCACCCCGCATGGGGCGCGGCGGGCAGCTCGGCATCGGCGCGGTATTCGGCGCTGCTGGCAGAGATCAGCTGCTCGATGCGCAGCGGAAAAAGCTCGTACATAGGACACTTCCTTTTTTTACGGCAATACCCCCGCCTTACGCCGCTACGGCGCCGGGCAGCTCGTCCGGTTCGGGGTCTGCCCCGCTGCCGAACACCCCGGGCGCAAGGTCCGCCAAGGCGGGGAACAAATCCAGCTCGGGGCAGGTGTCGGTCAGCCCCACGCAGTAGGCGGTCAGCGGGCTGATGGTCTGGGTGATATCCTGCAAACGGCTGGTGCCGTCGGCATCGTAGGTGCTGTGCATAATGTCGTTGGGGTACCGGCGCGCTATGTAGTGAAGCAGTGCCTCATCCACAAAGGCGTCGGTGCTGCCCTCGTACAGATCGGGCGCACCGAACAGGTGCAGTATCTCGTGGGCGTAGGTGGCGGGATTTTCCGGCTCGGCGTCGGGGCTGTAGGCATCGTAGCGGTACAGGCAGGCGTACTCATAATAGTATTTCTCGCCCGAATCGGCATAGTGGACCATGGCAAAGGACGTGCCGCCCACAGGCAAAAAATACAGCATACCTATGTTGGTTGTGCTGTATTTTGCCTGCAAGTCCGCCGTGTCGATGCGCGCACTGAGGGTGTCCAGCTCCTCGAGCAGCGCATCGCTTTCCTCGCTTTGCTCGCCGCCCGATACCGCATTGTGCAGCGTGTAATAGCCGCCGTCGGCATGGTACAGCAGCGTCTTGATGCCGTAGCTGCTGCCCTGCTGCGCCAGCCAGTCCAGCGCGGTATCGACCCGCGCCAGCGCATCGGTGCGCGCTTCCTCCGTCCATTCCTCACAGCCGGGGGCATTCAGAAACACGCTGACCAGCACCGTCGGCTCGGTCAGCAGCTTGACGCTGCCGTAGCGCTGCTCGGCGGCGCTGCGCCCTGCGGCAGGGGTCTGCGCGGGGGCAGGGGTCTGCACAAAGGGGATATCGGTCCTGTATTCCCGCTGAATTTTCGGCATACAGCCGCACAAAAGCAGCACAGCCAGCAGCAGTGCCGCCAAGCGTTGGTAGTGTTTCATAGTCGTATCGTTACCATTCCAATACGGGTTTACCGTCGCGGGCGGTCAGGGTGACCGTTGTCGGCGCCGCGCCAAGGCGACCCTCGACCAAGGCATCCGAAACCGGATCCTCGACAGCCTTGCGGATGGTGCGGCGCAGCTCACGCGCGCCGTAACGGGCAGAGCTTTCCGCCACAATGGCAGCCAGCGCGGGTTGGTCGTACTGCAGGGTGATGCTGTGCGCCTGCAAGCCGGGCTTGTATTCGTCCAGCATCAGGGCGGCGATTCTTTCCAGATCGCTCTCGCTCAGCGGGCGGAAGGTGATGATCTCGTCCACACGCCCGATGAACTCGGGGCGCAGGAACTCCTGCAGCGCCTTGATGCTCTTGTCGGCGGCGGCGGTTTCGGCGGTTTTGCCGAAGCCGGTTGCGCCGCTGCGGTCGGTGGAGCCGGCGTTGGAGGTCATACAGATGACCGTGTTGGAGAAGTCCACCGTGCGCCCCTGCGCATCGTTGATCTTGCCCTCGTCCAGAATCTGCAGCAGGATGTTCATCACATCGGGGTGCGCCTTCTCGATCTCGTCAAACAGCACGACGCTGTAGGGATGGCGGCGAACCTTCTCGGTCAGCTGCCCCGCTTCCTCGTAGCCGACATAGCCCGGAGGGGAGCCAATAAGACGCGATACAGCGTACTTTTCCATATATTCGCTCATATCAATGGCGATCAGCGGGTCCACGGTGTCAAACAGCTGGGCTGCCAATTGCTTGACCAGCTCGGTCTTGCCCACACCGGTGGGACCGACAAAGATAAAGCTGGCGGGGCGATGCCGTCCGGACAGGTCGGCGCGGGCGCGCTTGATGGCACCCGCCACGGCGTGAACGGCTTCGTCCTGACCGATGACGTGGCTTTTCAGCGCATCCTCCAGCCCCAGCAGACGCCCGTACTCGGTTTCCTTGATTTTGACCGCGGGTACGCCCGTCCACAGCTCGACGACCTGCGCCACGTCGTCCATCGTGACCTCGATCTCCGCCACGCGCAGCTCCAGCGCGGGCAGTTTTTCGCGCTGCTTCGCCAAATCGGTCTTGACGGCAGCCAGCGCTTCGTAGTCGATGGCGCTCTCCTTGCCCGGCTCCTGCTCGGGGTTTTCCAGCTCATGCTCGCGGGCTTCCAGCGCGGCGACTGCCTTTTGCGTTTCCGCCAGCTCGGTGATCTCGGGGTGGCGCAGGCTGCAGCAGGCGCAGGCTTCGTCCAGCAGGTCGATGGCCTTGTCGGGCAGGAAGCGGTCGGTGATATAGCGCTCCGACAGCTTGACGATGGCGGTCACCATCGGGTCGGGAACGCGCACGCAGTGGTGCTTTTCGTAGTAGACGCGCACGCCCTTGATGACCTCGATGGCTTCCAAGATCGAGGGTTCCTCGACCTTGACGGGCTGAAAACGACGTTCCAGCGCGGAATCTTTTTCGATATACTTGCGGTACTCGGCAAACGTCGTCGCGCCGATGACCTGCATCTGCCCGCGGGAGAGCGCGGGTTTCATAATGTTGGCGGCGTTCATCGCACCGTCCGAGTCGCCCGCGCCGACGATGGAATGGATCTCGTCAATAAACAAAATGATGTTTCCGGCGGACTTGACCTCGCTGATCAGCCCCTTGACGCGCTGCTCAAACTGCCCGCGGAACTGCGTGCCGGCAATCAGCGCCGTCATATCCAGCAGGTAGATTTCCTTGTCGCGCAGGCGGGCAGGCACCTGCCCCTCGGCAATGCGCTGGGCGATGCCCTCAGCGATGGCGGTCTTGCCGACGCCCGCTTCACCGATCAGGCAGGGGTTGTTTTTCTGGCGGCGGCACAAGATCTGGATGGTGCGGTAAATTTCGCGGTCGCGCCCGATGATGCGGTCGGTCTTGCCGTCCCGCGCCTTCTGGGTCAGGTTTTCGCAGTAGGTTTCCAAAAATTTGCGGCGGGGGGCTTTTTCCTTTTTGCCTTTGCCCTTGGCGTCGTCCTGCTTGCGCGCACCGAAGCCGAAGGGGAACACCGGGCTGCCGCCGGGGACAAAATCCTCCTGCGGGTCGTCCTCGTCGGGGGCATCCTCCATCGCGCCGCCCATCAGGGGCGAAAGTGCGCCGGATTCGGCAGCCTCCTGCAGAAAGCTGCCCAGACGCTCCTCCATATTTTCAAGGTCCTGGTCGGACATACCGAACTGTTTCATCAGGTCATCGACCGGCTGGATATGCATTTCCTTGGCGCAGGTCAGGCAATAGCCCTCCTGCGTGGGCTTACCGTCCTGCATACGTTGGATAAAAACAACGGCAGGGCGTTTTTTACATTTGACACAAAGCATTGTACTTCACCTCTATGCTGTGAATGGACCCGCCGGGCGGGTCGTTCCGCCAAAGGGGCGGAGGAAAGGGCAGTTGCCCTTATACACATTATTGAACAACCCCGCCCATTTTGCAAGGGGCGGGGCGAAAAGTTCAGAAATTATTTACGGCGCGGCTTACCCCAGCGTGGGTACAAAGGGGTTCAACGCCCCAAACAGGCGGTAGACGGCGCTTTGGTTCAGCACCGAAAGCTGCAAAAACGCCACGCGCCCGCCCGCAAGGTTTGCCAAAAACCACAAAACCAACGCCAGCAGCCAGCAGTCCACCGCGCCGGTGCAAAGCCCCAGCACAAGCCCCAGCAGGCGGTTGACCCCGCCCACCAGCGGCACCACGTTGATGCATTGCAGCAGCCTGACCAGCAGTGCCACCACGATGCGCAGCACCGAGCAAAGCACCACAAACACCAGCACCTGCACCAGCGGCAGGATGACCGGCTCCAGCAGGGTGCCGATCTGGTCGCTCAGCCCGGCACCGGCGGTTTCGGCTAAACCGGTCAGCGTTTCGCGCAGGGCTTCGGGCAAAAAGTCCAGCCCCTGCAGCGTGCCGTCCAGCCCGGTGCCGGTTTCGGTCACCGCCTGCTGAACTTTCTCAGTCACCGCCTCGCGCACAAACCAGTCATACAGCTGCGGTGCCAGTGCGCGCGCGCCGAACATCGCCGCGGCGGCGCTGAACAGCGTGCCTGCCAGCTCTGCCAGCCCCGCCAGAAAGCCCTTGCGCCAGCTGCACACGGCAGCCACCGCAAAGACCGCTAAAAACAAAATATCGTAAAGATAGGGTGCATTTTCCATTGGGTTCTTCTTCCTTATTCGTACAAGATCTCGGCGCGGGTGCCGGTAAACACCAGCGTTTCCCGCGCGTTAATGACCGCCAGCGGGCGGGAGGGCAGGTCGCTGCGCGTCCATTTGCGCACGCCGTCGTAGCCGTAGCATTCCACCTCGCCCGCGCACAGCAGGTAAATGTCGGTGTCGGTGGCGGAAATGCCATACGCCTGCCGGGCGGGGATTTCCGCCATAGGGGTCAGCGTATCGTCCAGCGTGACAAGGCTGTTGCCGCCGCGGATGTTCAGCAAAAGCGCGGTTTGGCGCCGCCCCGCCGCCACACTTTGCAGCGTAGCACCGCCAAAATCGTAGCGGTAGACCTCGGCGCCGGTGCGCGGGTCCAGCACGGCAAGGTAGCTGTCAAACACCGCCACGGCGCGGCTTTCGGTCTGCCAGTCCAGCTTCAACAGCATACTGCCCTGGCTTGCCTTGTAGGCAACACCCTCCTCCTCGGAGGCGGTATCCATAAAATAGATGCTGCATTGCAGCTGCCCCTGCTTGGCTGCCAGCGTACCGGCGGCAAAGCGGCGGTTGTCGGGCGAAAACGCCACCGCAATGGGGGTCCCCTGCGTCTGGGTGGTCTGCCAGTTGTAGGTCTGGTGCATAGCGGCATCATACACCCGCAGCTGCGCGGTATAACGCGAAAGCTCCGTTACGACAGCCAGCGAGTTATTGTTGGACATCGCGCACAGCAAAATGCTGTTGTCAAAGGTCTGGGTGTACAGCTTGGCGGTGCGGCTGGCAACGGTAAGCTCGTTGCCGGCGCGGTTGTACACGGTAAAGTGCGTGCCGCCCACCGCCAGCACGGGGCGGGCGTAGCCGGGCTGCATCGCAAACACCTTGACACCGTAGGGCGAGTAGACGACGGCGTCGCTGCTGCCCAGCTCCACAAAGCCGCCCGCCAGCTCCTCGATCTGCACGGGGTCGCTGATGCCGGTGTTGACCGGCCAGCCGCCGTTGGAACGGTTCAGATAGAGCGCGGCACTGTCCACCGAGTCTGCCAGCAGGGCAATGGATGCCGACAGCGTGCCGGTAAGCCCCGCCAAAAACAGCGCCAGCACGACAATTACCGCCGTGACAAACGCCATACGGCGGCGCTGGCGCTGCTTGAACAGCGGCTCCAGCGATTTTACGTTTTCCTCCGGTGGCTGCTGCCCGCCGGGGGCGGCGGCGCGGCGGCGGATGGGCTTGGGCGTGCGCAGACCGATGTCCCCGCTGGTGCCGGGTATGGTATCGGTCGGGGTTCCCTGCTCGCGCGCCAGCATACGCTTGCGGCGTTCCAGACGTTCCCGTTCGGCTTTGTTCACGGCGCCGCGCCTCCTTTCGTTTGAAAATTACAGATACGCCACATCCTCCAAAAACAAGCCCTTGGCGGGCAGCGTCTGCCCTGCCCGGCGGCGGTCGCGGCTTTGCAGCAGCGGCAAAACGGAATCCGGCGTGCGCTTGTGCAGCCCGGCTTCGACCAGGGTCCCCGCCAGAATGCGCACCATATTATATAGGTAGCCGTCCGCCGTCACGGTAATGACGACCGTTTCGCCCTGCCGCTGCACGGTGCAGCGGGTGATGGTGCGCACGGTGTCGCCGTGGGCAGCCGCCCCCGACCCGGAGGCGCAGAGCGCCAGAAAATCGTGCGTACCCACAAACTGCGCAGCCGCTGCCTGCATGGCGGCGATGTCCAGCGGCTGGGACACGCGGGCGCAGGTATCAAAGGTGAAGGGGTCGTCGATGCGGGCGTTGCGGATATAGTAGCAGTAGGTCTTGGCGTGGGCAGCGTACCGTGCGTGAAAATCCGGCGGTGCTTCGCTGATTTCCAGTGCACGGATATCCGGCGGCAGGTGGGCGTTGAACGCCTGCACCATCTTTTGCGCGGGGACCCTGCCGTCGTAGGCAAAGCTCAGTGCAAAGCGGCGGGCGTGGACCCCGGCGTCGGTGCGGGAGCAGCCCTTGACATCGGGGCGGCAGCCCAGCACCGCCTGCATGGCGTTTTGCAGCACCTCGCAGACGGTCAGCGCGTTGGGCTGCACCTGAAAGCC
>CAKTAS010000022.1:0-18396 GCA_934529095.1 uncultured Gemmiger sp.
TATGGTATAATTGGGGAAAATACAAATTTCCGGCAGGTTGTATTTCCGTGCCGTTTACCGGATATATCGTAATATCCGGGCGGTTGCAACGGGCGGCATATATGCCGCCCCTACGGAGTACCCGTAATATTGTTATTACCACAAAACCGCGGGCGGGGCGTGCCCCGCCCCTTTCGCGCGGTGATTTTTATTGCCCCGTAGGGCGGGGTGACCTCACCCCGCCGTGCAAATGGGCGGTAGCCGCAAAACAGTAAGGAGGGGTCAAGACCCCTCCCTACATTACTAACTCGTGATTTTCGCGTCGCCATTTGACCGCGGGCGGGGCATGCCCCGCCCGCGGTCATGCGGTGATTTTATTTGTTGCAACAACCAACCGATGTCTTAGCTGGTTTTCGTTTTGGTTTTATTTGCTTTCCCCGAAGTATTCGTTTGCCAGCCTGACCACCGTGCCGCTGAGCAGGAACAGCGCAATCAGGTTCGGGATGCTCATCAGTCCATTGAAGGTATCGGCAACGCCCCACAAAATGCCCAAATCAAGCGTTGCGCCCAAAATTGCCACAAAGGAATACACAACAAAGAAGGGCTTTACAATTTTATCCGTCTTGAACAAAAACGCCGCAAAGCGCGAGCCATACAAGCCCCAGCCGATAATGGTCGAAAAGGCAAAGCAGCACAGCGCAACCGCGGTAAACAGCGATGCCCAGCCGCCATAGGTAGCCGTAAAGCCGGAGATGGTCAATTCTGCACCGGCTGCGGTGCCGTAGTTGACCGGAACGCTGCTGCACAAAATGACCATAGCGGTCAGGGTGCAGATCACGATCGTGTCAGCGAACACTTCAAAAATGCCGAACATTCCCTGCTTGACAGGCTTACGGGTGTCGGCGCAGGCGTGAGCAATAGAGCCGGTGCCAAGACCCGCTTCGTTGGAGAATATGCCGCGGGACACACCATTTTTCATACTCAGAAACAAGCTGCCGATCGCACCGCCCGTAAACGCTGCCGGATTGAAGGCTCCGGCAAAGATCTCCTCGATCACAAAGGGCAGGCGCGGCAGATTCAGCAGCACCACGCCAGCGGCAAGAAGCACATAAAACAGCGCCATAAAGGGAACCAGCTTTTCGCTGACACTGCCGATGCGTTTAATACCACCCAGCAGCACCATCGCAACCAGCATTGCGCAGAGAATGCCGATGATAAGATTCAAGGTGGGCAGAATATCCTCTGCCACAATATGAAATTCCAGCAGTGCCGTGTCAATCGCGGTGGTGATAGTATTGACCTGCGTGGCATTGCCGGTACCAAACACCGTCAGCACGCCGAACAAGGAGTACAGCACCGCCAAAAACTGCCAGCGCTTGCCCAAGCCGTTCTTAATATAGTACATTGGTCCGCCGACCCACTCGCCCGCGTCGCTGCGCTCGCGGTAATGCACCGCCAGCGTGACCTCGGCAAATTTGGTACACATACCCAGCAGTGCCGAACACCACATCCAGAATACGGCACCGGGTCCGCCGATGGCAATGGCCCCTGCCACACCGGCAATGTTGCCGGTGCCTACCGTACCCGCCAGTGCAGTGCATACCGCCTGAAAGGGCGTCATCGTTCCGTCCGAGGCATCCTTGCGCTTAAAAATGCGCCCCAGTGTCGTTTTTATGGCGTAGGGAAACTTGCGTATCTGCAAAAACTTTGTGCGCACGCTCAGTAGCAGCCCCACGCCCAGAATACAGACCATCGCCGGCAGACCCCAGATAAAGTTGTTGACGACCTGATTGACCCGCGTGATAATTTCGATCATACTCCCACATCCCTCAATGGAATTTTTTAACAATACCTTATAAGTATAAATGAATATAACCGGCAGGTCAAGTACGGCAGCCGGATTTATCGCCGCAAACTTATGGCAGAATTTACATCTTTTCTGCAATGCGCAGGTAGACGCGCTCGTTTTTATGGGCAAAGCGATTCAAAAAAGGAGCGAACTATGAAAATTCTGCTTACCTCCGATACATGGACACCTACTGTGAATGGCGTTGTCACCTCCGCCACCACCCTGAAGCGGGAATTGGAATCCCGCGGGCATGAGGTTCGGGTGCTTACGCTTTCGCAGAATTCCCACACCTATACGGAACACGATGTTACTTACCTAGGTTCCCTCGATGCAGGGCGCGTTTACCCCGGCGCCCGTCTGCGCAGCCCCGCCCTGCACGGGGCGCTGCACGAGCTGGCGCAGTGGTCCCCGGACATTGTTCATTCCCAGTGTGAATTCAGCACCTTCTCCCCTGCCCGGTATCTGGCAAAGGCAGCCGGGGCGCCGCTGATCCACACTTACCACACTGTGTATGAGGATTACACCCATTACTTCTCCCCCAGCCGCTGCATGGGACGCAAGTTGGCGGCGCTTTTTACCCGCAGCATCTGCAACTGTTGCGACGCCGTAATTGCCCCCACGCCCAAAATACGCAGCCTGCTTTTGGGATATGGCGTGCAATGCCCTGTACAAATTCTTCCCACCGGGCTGGAGCTGACACGCTTTGTTGTGCCGCGTGATGATGCCCTGCGGCACAGGCTGCACCTACCCGATGACAAAAAGGTTTTGCTGTATCTAGGCAGACTCGCCAAAGAAAAGGACATATCTACGCTTATCTCGGTCATGCCCGATTTGCCGGATGCGGTGCTTTTGGTGGTGGGGGACGGTCCCGAACGCGCAGCGTTGGCACAGTTGGTACAGCATTTGCAGTTGGCAGACCGCGTCATTTTTACGGGGATGGTTTCCCCCGCCGATGTTCCCCGTTATTATGCCTTGGCGGACGCTTTTGTCAGTGCTTCCGCCAGTGAAGCGCAGGGGTTGACCTATCTGGAGGCACTGGCCGCGGGGCTTCCGCTGCTTTGCCGCGATGACCCATGCCTGAAAAATCTGGTGCAGCAAGGGCAAAACGGCTATGTCTGGCAGAATCCCGCGCAGCTTGTCCGGCTCAGTCATACGCTTTTGTACCGGGACGATCCCGTTGCTTTGCGAAAAAACGCGGCAGCTTCGGCGCGTCCGTATTCTGCCGCCGCCTTTGCTGCGGCAGCAGAGCAGCTTTACCGACGTGAGATCCTGCGCAAGACGCAGCAGCGCCAAATTTTGCGGCGGGAGGTTGTGTTATGGTGAAAAAATGGTATCAAGCGGCATCCTTTGCCGGGCTTTTTCTGTGCGCTGTGCTGGCATTCCTTTTTTGGCGTGCCGGGGTCTTTACCTCACGCGAGGCGCTGACCGACTATCTGGCACAGTTCGGCTGGGGCGCACCGCTCGTTTTTGTGGTATTTCAAGCCGTGCAGGTCGTGCTGCCCATTTTGCCGGGCGGGCTGGGATGCCTTGCCGGCGTGATTTTCTTTGGCGCGTGGCGGGGATTCTGGTTCAATTATGTCGGCATCTGCTTGGGTTCGCTGGCAGCCTTTGCCATTGCCCGTTCCTGCGGGCGTCCGCTTTTGGAGAGCCTGTTTCCCCCAAGGCTGATTGAAAAATACGACAGCAAGCTCGGTTCCGGCAATCGCTTTGCTCGTTGGTTCGCATTTTTTATATTCATTCCAGTGGCGCCGGACGATTATCTCTGCTTTTTGGCGGGTACTACCTCGATGCGTTGGCAGCTGTATACCGCCATCATTCTGCTGTGTAAGCCGGCTTCCATCGCCCTGTACAGCATGGGCTTGACTGCCGTGGCACAAAATATTTTCGGACTTTGGAGGTAACTATGCGGGTACATATTTATACGGGTTCCCTGCGCCTTGTCAACAAAAGCGGCGTCGGGCAGGCAGCCAACCACCAACGCGCCGCCCTGCAAAGCGCCGGGGTGGAGGTGGTTTCCTGCTGGAAGCCCCGCGCCGATGCCGTACATATCAACACCGTTTTGCCCTGCTCCGTCCTGGCAGCCCTGCGCGCCCGGGCAAGGGGCGAAAAAGTCGTTTGGTACGGTCACTCGACCGAGCTGGATTTCCGCCATTCCTTTGTCGGCTCTGATGTACTGGCGCCGCTGTTTCGCCGCTGGCTCTGCTTTTGCTACAATCTGGCAGATTTGGTTGTAACGCCCACGCCCTACTCTGCCGAAATTTTGCGCGGCTACGGTCTGCATCCGCCGGTAAAGGTTTTGTCGAACGGCGTTGACACACAGTTTTTTGCGCCCAGCCCTGCGCGGCGCGCAGCGTTCCGGCAGCGCTATGGCATCGCTGACGCCGACAAGGTGGTGATCAGTGTGGGACACTTTATGCAGCGCAAGGGGATTCTGGATTTTCTGGCGCTGGCACGCAAATTTCCGCAGGTGCAATTTTTATGGTTCGGGTATACCGATCCCCTGCTCGTGCCGCGCCATATCCGCAGAGCGATGCAAAAAGCACCTGCCAACGTTCGCTTTCCCGGTTTTCTGACACAGGCGCAGCTGCGCGATGCCTACTGCGGCGCGGATGCTTTCCTGTTTTGCAGCCATGAGGAAACGGAGGGCATAGTCGTTTTGGAAGCGCTTGCCTGTGGCACCCCCACGCTGGTGCGGGACATCCCCGTGTACCGCGGCTGGCTGCAGGACGGTGTGAACGTGCATAAGGCTGCCGACACCGCCGCCCTTGCCAGCAAGCTGGCGGCACTGCTGCAAAACCGGCTGCCCGACACGGTGGAGGCCGGGCGCAAAACCGCATTGCAGCGGGATTTAACTGTCATCGGCAGCGAATTGGTCAAGCTATACGCCCTATAAAAGTACAACCCCAGCCCGGATATTCCGAGTTGGGGTTGTGCTTTTATCCTTCGTAGAAGCCGCAATTGTGGCGTCCGCTGTTTTTGACCTTGTACAGTGCCTTGTCGGCATCCTTGTAGATGCTTTGTCCGGGATTTTCGCGGTCGGCAAACGCCACGCCCACGCTGAGGGAAACCGGCGGCAGACCGTCCGTGGGGTTAAACAAAAGCTCATTCACATGGGCGATCTTCTCCCGCACCACTTCCGTATGCTCGCTGCCCACATCCACCATAATGATGGCAAATTCATCCCCGCCGATGCGGCAAATATAATCAATGCTGCGGAATTCCCGCGTCAGGTTGTTCGCCACCTTGACAAGGATCCTATCGCCGATGGAATGTCCGTGGTGGTCGTTGATCTGCTTGAAGGTATCCACATCCACCATGATCATGGCAAAGTCGGAGCCGCCTTTTTCGTAAATATCCAGGATTTTTTCAAATGCACCGCGGTTCAGCGCGTCCGTCAGCGCATCGTGTTCTGCCTCGTGGCGAATCAGCTTTTGCGCCTCCTGATTTTCCTTGTACACCTTATTGTAGGTGTTTGCCAGCTCCTGCAGCTCCTTGGCGCCCACCACCGGGAAAATCTCGCCCCGGACAATGCTGCGGCTGTACATTTTCAGCGGTGCAACGACCAAATTCCAGATTGCCATACAGGTAAGCAGCACCAAGAGCATCAGCAGGGCAACACCCATTTCAAATTTGGCGTAGACGTCCCGAAACACTGCCTGCGCGTGGTTCTGGTTATTGCGGGTCTGCTGCCCCAGCAGCTGCGTGGTGCTGGAAATATAATTATCCTCGTTTGTGCGCAGAATTTTGTACTCGTGGCTGTCAAGGATCTCCTGTGCGCGCTCCCACTTGTCGTCGATATCCAGCGCCTCGTCCTCCGGCGTCAGCTCAATCTCCCGAATCTCGTCCGGCCACAGGGTTTCGTTGGCAAAGCTGACCTCAACCATCAGGCGCATAATATAATAATCCTGCTCTCGCAGACGCGCCTCATACTCTATGGCTGCCTCCAGTGGGCTTATGGTGGTCGTGCCGCCGAATTCCGTTTTTAAATAGGAACAGGCTTCCTCGTACCGCTGCGTCTGCTGAATCTCCCGCAGGTAAAAATCCATATGGATATACTGCCCGCTTTGCACATACTCACGCACCTGCTTTTCCAGATAGTCCGAGCCTGCCTGCATTTGCTGCACAGCGCTTTCGCACTGGATAAAGCGTTCCGTTTCATCCTGCAGATTTTGGAACTGCCGCGCACATACCGTAGAAATAAACCCCAGCCATGCACCAATCACCACCGTTACCACGATGATGCCGACGCTGACAGTGCGGATGCTGATTTTCTTCACAATTTCCTCCCGTTTTCGCCAAAACATTTTATATATTGGCAAAAAAATTGTGTCTTATGCCTAATATTATAAGTTGATTTGCCGCGAAAAGCAAGGATATTCCGCATTTTCTTTTGTTTTTCTTTATAAAGTACGCTGCTTCGTCATACTTTTTGTGATATAAAAGAACAAGGCTTTCGCTTTTGCGAAAGCCTTGTTCCTTTTTTAACGGTTTACAGCTCGGCAACCGCCTCAATTTCGCACAGCACACCCTTGGGCAGATCCTTCACCGCGCAGCAGCTGCGGGCGGGCTTGCTGACAAAATACTCGGCATACACCTGATTGAATGCGGCAAAGTCTGCGATATCTGCCAAGAAGCAGGTGGTTTTTACGACCTTGTCGATGCCGGTGCCGCATGCCGCCAAGACCGCTGCCACATTTTTGCAGCTTTGGTGTGCCTGCGCTTCGATACCGGCAGGGATGGTTCCGTCAGCCGGGTTGACCGGAATCTGACCCGAGCAGTAGGCAAACCCGCCGGAAACCATCCCCTGAGAATACGGTCCGATGGCTGCCGGTGCATTGGGTGTAGCAATGATTTTCATAACAATTCCCCTTTTGTTTGATTTGTGATTATCATACCGCAAAGTTGGGTGAATTTCAATACATTTCTTGTTGAATTTTATTCACCACATCAGACAACATCAGATTATGCCCCTTCGCATAGGCGTGCAGAAATCCGGCTTTAAATGCTCAAACGGGAGGTCACTGCCTCGCCGCAGTCGTCCAGCAGCGCTTTGCCCGCCACAACGCAGACCGCGTTATCGGCAGCGATTTCATCCAGCACGCGGCACAGCTCCAGCAGGTCCTTGTGCGAGGTATGCACCAGCTGGCTGTAATAGCGGCAGATATCCGCATAGGTCGTGCCTTTAAAATAGCGCGTTTCCGCCACAAGCATGGCGGTTTTGGTGTTCAGCAGCGGGTCCAGCGTGGAAACACTTCCCAGAATATAGCCGGTCAAATCGCTTTCTGCGGCGCACAGGTCACGAACATACTGCGCTGCACCGTCAATAATTTTCAGCGAACGCCCCGGCTGCGGATCGCGGTAGGTGTAAAAGGCAACATCGCCGTCGTTGCGGGCAATCAAGCCGCAGCCGTATGCCCCGCCCTGCACGCGGATCTCGCCCCACAGGTAGGTGAAGGTCAAAATGTTGACCAAAACCGGGTAGCAGCCGCTGAAGCTCCCGCCGTGGCACTTGAAATTGGTACCCTTAACCGCAAAGCTGACGGACGCCGGGATGGTCAACCCTTCCTGTCTTGTGCCCCATGGCGCATAGACTGCCCACTTCGGCGCGGGGCTGCCCTGCGGCAGCGCCAGAAGATCCAGCAGTTCCTCATCCAGATTGTCCGAGCAGGAAACCGTCATACGATTTTCCGCCAAAATGCGCGCTGCCAGCGTCTGCATCGTTTGCAGCACAGTGTCCAGCACGGTATCTTCGGCAGCGGCTTGTTCCTTCAGCCAGACCGCCATCTCGCGTCCGCAGAGGGCTTCCCTTGCCACGCCTCGCGCAGAATTGTACGCCCCTACGCGAATTTCGGCGTACTCCTCACCGTTGGCGGCAAGATTCATCTGCGCGTTCAGTGCCGCTTGGCTCAGCTGGTCGCGCAGCAGCTTGCGGTCAGAAAAGTCGGTGCCGCGCAAAATTTCCGCCAGCAGCCCGACGGCCTCCCTGCCTTGCTCCGGCAGGCAAGCCATACGCGCCACCAACTGCACCCGGCAATGCTCCACATCCTCGCCGGGCAGCGTGTTGACCTGAAAACGGATGCTGCCGATCTTCTGCTTGATCAGCATCTGCAATTCCTCGCTGCTGTGCTGTTTTGTGCCGGCAGTACCCAACAGCATACTCATGGCGGTCAGCACCGGCAGTTCCTTCTCCGCAAGGTCGTTTGCTTCAAAGTACACATTCAGATACACAAGGCTTGCGTTTGTTTTATGTCGCAGCACCGTTATATTTCCGTGTTTCGTGACGGCAACGGGCAAATCCTCCGGCGCTTGCTTCAAATCAGAAAGCTGCAGCATCGGGATGGTTCTGACCGCTTCCTCGCTGTCGGGGGTCTGCTGCCAACGGGTCAGCTCCTCCGCCTGTTTTTGCAGCGCAGCGCGTTTTTCGGGCGTCCATGCGGCAGCTTCTGCCGCCAGCCGCTCTGCTTCGTTTTTGGCTTTTTCTGCCCCCGCCGTGTGGGAGGGTACCAGCACCGCCGTCACGCTGTGGCTTTCGTCCAGGAACAGTTCCCGGATCAGTCCGGCAAACAGGTCGGTGTTCAGATCAGCTGCCAGTTTTTCCAGCGGCTGCTCAACCAGCAGCGGCTGGGCGGGGTCGCCGCCGTACAGCCAGCTGTCCAGCATGGTCAGCGCTTCCATTAGGCTGCGCGGAAAGCCGCTGCCGTCGCGGTCACGCTGTGAAAACGCAAAGTGGTTGTAGCAGGCTTCCAGACGGCGGGCATCCAGCCCCTCATCTGCCAGCTTTTGCAGCACCGTGCGGATGACTGCGCGGATTTGCGGCAGCTTTTCGGCGTCGGTGTTGCAGACCTCCCACGACACCCACGACTGCTGAATGTCGCTGCGCACGTTGACGCTGACGTCCTGCCCCAGACCTGCGTCAAGAATGGCGCGTTTTAAGGGGGCATCGTTGTCGCCGGTCAGGTAATCCGCCAGCACCGATGCCGCAAAATAGCGGTCCGTGTCGGCATAGCTGCCCAAAAGGGTGGCGCAGCACACCATAGTGCGCCCCTCCAGCGGTTCCTCCGCGCCCACCTCATAGGGTACCATGCGCTCAACAGCTGCCACAGGCTGCTGCATGGGGATGGTAAAATCTGCCGACTCCCTGTCAAAATCCTTCAGGAACCCGTCGATTTTGGCAAGCGCTGCCTCCATATCCACGCTGCCTACCAGCGAGATGCGCGCGTTGGACGGATGGTAGAACTTTTTGTGGTTTGCCAGAAACTGCTCATAGGTCAAATCGGAGATGCACGCCGGGTCACCGCCGGATTCATAGCGGTAGCAGGTGTCCGGGAACAGCAGCGCATTCACCGTGCTTTCCATCACGGTGTCGGGGGAGCTGTACGCGCCCTTCATCTCATTGAACACAACCCCCTGATACACCGGGGTGTCGCCCAGTTCATAGCGCCAGCCCTCCTGCCGGAAAATTTCCGGCTTGTGATAGATTGCCGGATGCAGCACGGCATCCAGATAGACATCCATCAGGTTCAGGAAATCGCGGTCGTTGCGGCTGGAAACCGGGTACACCGTCTTGTCGGGGTAGGTCATTGCGTTCAGGAAAGTCTGCACCGAGGTTTTCAGCAAATTGACAAACGGCTCCTTGACCGGGTATTTGTCCGACCCGCACAGCACCGAGTGTTCCAAAATATGAAACACGCCGGTGGAGTCCTGCGGTATCGTTTTAAACGCAATAGAAAAGGTTTTGTTTTCATCGGCGCGGTCCAGCCAGCAGAGCTGCGCGCCGGTTTTTTCGTGTTCCAGCTCCCAGAGCTTGGCTGCCAGCTCCGGCAGCTCACGGACACGCTTCACGGCAAAGCCGTGCAGATTTGCACAAGGTTGCATAGTGTTTCTCCTATCCTGTTTCTATCATCTGACCGTTGATTTTTTCTTATCCGTTTTTGTGCTGTGCCAGATATTCCACGATACTGTGCGCCGCAACATTGCCCTCCCCCGCTGCCTTGACATACTGGTAGGGTCGCCCGGTGCAGTCCCCCGCCGCAAAGCAGCCGGGCAGGTTGGTCGCCATATGGCGGTTTACCTCTATGTGTCCGCTGCCGATGTTCAGCCCCGGCAAAAGCGCCGCGGGGGAAACACTCTCCCGCAGGCAGAACAGCCCGTCCACCGCAAGTTCGGCACCGTTTTTCAGCACGATTCCGCACAGGCGGTCGTTTTCTGCTTTCAGGTTCACAATGCGTTCCGGCAAAATTTCCACATTGGGGGCGGTCATGGCAGCCCCTTTATATAAAGGTAGGCAGTAGACCTTTTCTGCCAGCTCTGCCAGATAGGCGATCTCATGCTCAAAGCGCTTGGCACCGCACAAGACAGCAATCGTTTTGCCGCGGTACAACGCCCCGTCGCAGGTGGCGCAGTAGCTTACGCCCTTGCCCAGCAGGTCGGTTTCCCCGGGCAGGGTACCCACGGCAACCACGCCGGTCGCCAGCAGCACAGTCTTTGCCTCGTAAAAATCCGCACCCGCCATCAGCGCATAACCGTCCTCTGTCGGAATGATGGAGTTGACCATCCGGTCTGTGACGGCGATGCCCAGTTCGCTGCACTGGCGGCGAAAAACCTCGTTCATCTGCGCACCGGTGACCATCGGCAAGCCGGGGTAGTTGGCGATACGCTCGGCTTTTTGTACCTTATCGCTGAGCTGCTCGCTGCCGATCCAGATAAAATTTTTGCCGTTGGCGTGCAGAGTCAGCGCGGCAGACACACCTGCCGGTCCTGTACCGATAATGGCTGCATCATACATTGTGAGTATCCTCCTGCAATTCGTAGCTTCTGGGCTTCTGGTATAATAATGCCACACTTTGGCGGGAAAGTCCACCTTATTTTAGGAGAATCATCCATCAAAAACCCTCACTTGCAAAAACACACATTTTCCTGTACAATAGATATTGTGACACTGAGCAAACGGAGGTCTTATTATGTCCGAGATCACAAAGCGTGCTTTGGAGGCATCGCTCAAAAACCTGTTGCTGCAAAAGCCGCTGAATAAGATCACCATCAACGATATTGCCGAGGACTGCGGCATCAACCGTATGACCTTCTACTACCATTTCAAGGATATCTATGACCTTGTCGAATGGTCGTGCGAGGAGGACGCCGCCCGCGCCCTGGCAGGCAAAAAGACCTACGAAACATGGCAGCAGGGTCTTTTACAGATTTTTGAAGCCGTGCAAAACAATAAGCCCTTTATCCTGAACGTTTACCGCTGTGTCAGCCGCGAGCAGGTAGAAAATTATCTGTACCGCCTGACCTATGACCTGCTGGAGGGTGTGGTCGAGGAACAGGCGCGGGGTATGTCCGTGCACGCTGAGGATAAGGCCTATATTGCCACGCTGTACAAATATATGTTTGTGGGGCTGATGCTGGACTGGATCAAATCCGATATGAAAGAACCCCCGCAGAAGATGGTAAATCAGCTGGAGCATGTCATCCACGGCAGTATCAACGCCGCCTTGCAACGCCTGCGCACCGATAAGCCGTAAGCTGTTTTTATCAAACGCACCCCAATGATAAAAAATTATACACCTATGCGCCCCGTGATAAGGATTTTATCACGGGGCGTTTTCTGCTGATTGTGACCGGGCATACTATATGGTATCCTTTAGACATCGAAAGAAACCTAAGGCAACACTTGAAAGGAGAACCATTATGTATTATTCCAGCGGTAACTACGAAGCCTTTGCCCATCCCAAAAAGCCCGAAGGCGTGGACAATAAATCGGCTTACATCGTCGGCAGCGGTCTGGCTGCCCTGACCGCCGCCTGCTATCTGGTGCGCGATGGTCAGATGAAGGGCGAACACGTCCACATTCTGGAAAAGGGACCCCTGCCGGGCGGTGCCTGCGACGGCTACAAGTTTGAAAATCTCGGCTACGTTATGCGCGGCGGTCGTGAGATGGACAACCATTTCGAGGTTATGTGGGACTTGTTCCGCTCCATTCCCTCCATCGAAACCGAGGGCGTAAGCGTTCTGGATGAGTATTACTGGCTCAACAAAGAGGATCCCAACTACTCCCTCTGCCGTGCCACGGTCAACTGCGGCGAGGACGCCCACACCGACGGCAAGTTTGACATCTCCGACAAGGGCGCTATGGAGATCATGAAGCTGTTCTTCACCCCCAACGAGGAGCTGCAGGACAAGCGCATCACCGACTTTTTTGACGATGAGGTGCTGAAATCCAACTTCTGGATGTACTGGCGCACGATGTTTGCCTTTGAGAACTGGCACAGCGCCCTAGAAATGAAGCTGTATATCCAGCGCTATATCCACCACATCGGCGGTCTGCCTGACTTCACCGCACTGCGCTTTACCAAATACAACCAGTACGAGTCGATGATCCTGCCCATGGTCAAGTATCTGGAAAGCCACAACGTCCAGTTCCACTACGGCGTGCAGGTCACCAATGTCGAATTTGACTGCACTGACCCCCAGCACAAGCTGGCGCACCGCATTGACGTCATCGCCGACGGCAAGAAGGACTGCATCGACCTGACCGAGAACGACCTTGTCTTTATCACCAACGGCGGCTGTGTCGAAAACTCCTCCATGGGCAGCCAGAATACCCCTGCCGCGTACAACACTGAGTTGAAGGAAGGCGGCGGCTGGGATATGTGGCGCAAAATTGCCGCCCAGGACCCTGCCTTCGGTCACCCGGACAAGTTCTGCCACGACCCCGAGCAGACCAACTGGATGAGCGCCACCGTCGAAACGCTGGATCAGCGCATTATCCCCTATATCAAGAACATCTGCAAGCGTGACCCGTTCACCGGTCACGTTGTCACCGGCGGCATTGTCACCGTCAAGGATTCCAGCTGGCTGATGAGCTGGACCATCAACCGCCAGCCGCAGTTCCGCGACCAGCCCAAAGATCACTGCCTGGTGTGGGTGTACTCTCTGTTCACCGACAAGCCCGGCGACTTCATCAAGAAGCCCATGCGCGAATGCACCGGCAAGGAAATCTGCATGGAGTGGCTGTACCACATCGGTGTACCCGTTGACCAGATCGAGGATATGGCGGAGCACAGCGCCAACACCGTGCCCGTTATGATGCCGTATATCGACGCCTTCTTTATGCCGCGCGCCTACGGTGACCGCCCCGATGTTGTGCCTGCCGGCAGTGTGAACTTTGCCTTCCTCGGTCAGTTTGCCGAAACCCCGCGCGACACCATCTTCACCACCGAGTATTCCATGCGCACCGGCATGGAGGCCGTCTACACCCTGCTGAACGTGGACCGCGGCGTGCCCGAGGTCTGGGGCAGCGTGTTTGATGTGCGCGACCTGCTGAACGCCACCGTTAAGCTGCGCGACGGCAAAAAAGCCACCGATATGGAAATGAATATGGTGGAGCGTCTTGCCGTCAAGAAAGTCCTTAGCAAAATCAAGGATACCGATATTGAAAAGCTGCTGAAAGCCTACAAGGTTATCTGAACGTTGTTTTTCTGCTGTACGAGAGCTGCCCTTCGGGGCAGCTCCCGTTTTTTGTCTTGGGTAATACCGCATAATTCTAAGTGCCGATACAGCGAGCGAGGTGCGGCAGATGCTAAGCCAAAAGCGCAGATAATACTTTGTGTATTATCGAGCATTTTGGCAACGCAGATGCCGTGCCGCAGCCGCCGGAGCGGTGCTTAAGCCGTCAGGCGGGAATTGTGCGGTGTTGCCCTTGCAACAAATCGGCAACATTCTGTGTTATAATAAGGAAAAGGAGGGATTTTTCATGAAAAGCATTTTTCGCAAATCTGCCTGTATCGGGTTATCTCTGCTGCTTTTGGCAGGTTGTACCCCTGCGGCAAGTTCATCACTGTCCACATCGGGGGCAACCCAAGCGCCGCCCGTGACAGAATCTGCCGCACCTGCGCCCACACAATCTCCAGCCATAACGGAAACACCCGTCCCCTCCCCCAGCAGTGACGTCTTGACCGCCGACAGCGAACCTGTGGAAGATTTTGCTCTGCGCTTTGCCTCGTTTTTTCAACAGCCCGCAGAGGACAGCACCCATCTGCCCACTGCGTACTATCTGCCCTATTACCTTCTGCTGCAAACCTATCTTTCCCATCCGGAAGGCACTTACGCTGAGAAGGATTACTTTCTGCAAATTCCCGAGGCGGATCTTCGGAAAACTGCACAGGATGTCTTGGGGCTGGAAAATCTTGACCTTTCGCAGCTTACCGAGTGGCCGTTTGGCGAGCCTTCGGACGGTTACTATCCCTTTTCGTTGGAAACCGAACTGCCCTATCTGGACGCCAAACCGGCAGGTGTAACCTACACCGATGGGGGAACCCGCGTTCAGGTGGATTTTACTATTGACGACAGCCAGTACGAGGACTCCTCCCGTGAGGTACGCACGATGCATTACTGTTTCCGCGTTATAGACGGCGGAAACCGCTACCAATTTATTTGTTCCTATTAAACCAAACCGCCTCCGAATTTTTCGGAGGCGGTTTTTGTAATGTTCTATTCTTTTTAAGCAATCAGGTTAAAGCCCATAATAACCAGCCCCAGCACGACCAGCACCACACCCGTTGCACGGTTCAGCGTGGCAGGCTTTGCCTTGTTGGCAAACACGGCGGCGATGCGCGCCCACAGCAGCGTGAACACGACGCACAGCGCAAAGACCGGCCAATCCGGCGCACCGCCGATGGCAAAGTGCGAGGCTGCGCCCGTCAGCGCCGTAAAAGTCATAATAAATACGCTGGTTCCCACGGCGGTTTTCAGCTCATAGCCCAGAACGCCGGTCAAAATCAGCAGCATCATCATACCGCCACCGGCACCCACAAAGCCGCAGATAAAGCCGATGATCATCCCGCACAAAACAGACTGCACCGCGCGCTTTTTGGCAGGGACATTCTGCATTGCTTCCTTGGTTGTCATAACCGGGCGCACAATAAACTTAATGCCCAGCAGGAAGGTCATAAACACCGAGAAGCTGCCCATAGTTGCCGACGGCAGCAGGCTGGCAATATAGCTGCCCACCACCGTAAAGGTCAGCACGCTCGCCATCATAATCAGACCGTTTTTGATATCAAGATTTTTATTTTTGTGGTAGGTGTAGGCAGAAACCGCACTGGCCAGCACATCAGAGGACAGCGCTATGCCCACCGCCATATACGGGTCCATATGCAAAAAAGTGATAAGCATCGGGCTGATGACTGCCGCCGCACTCATACCTGCAAAGCCCGTGCCAAGACCGGCACCCATACCGGCAAAAAAGGTAACCAACAAGGTAATGATCCACTGCATTTAACCGTTCTCCTTCATCATTTTGTCCAGATTGTTTTCAATTTTCCCCAAGGCAGCAAAAAATGCCTCGCGGGTTTTTTCGTCCATATTTTCAAACATGGCGGCCAGAAATTCCGTCTGTTTTTGCCGCCCGCGCGCAATGACTGTCTGCGCCTTTTCGGTGCAGGCAAGCTCGGTCTTGCGCCGATCCCCCTGCACAGGCAGACGCACCAGATACCCTTCATCGACCAGTCGGTTCACATTGACTGACACAAGGTTTGCCTTGATATGCCGCACCTCGACCACATCGCGGGCGGTCTTGTAGCGGGGATTGTTGGCAAAAAACAGCAAAATATCCAACGCCGTCTGCGGCAGCCCAACCTCTGCGCACAGCGGCTTGCAAAAAGCACTGTAGGCAAGGGATGTTTTTTGTAAAATCTCTATGCCGGCAAACATCGGCTCGCTTCCTTTCATTTTTGGATAGTTCAAATTTGAAGCATATAGTAGCACAGTTTTCCTGCCTTGTCAAGCACAGCAAATAAAAAAGCAAAAAGCTGCCCGCCCGGGCAGCTTTTTACAATAGCTCCAATTCCAGAATATCCTCAATTGCCAAAATCGTACCATCCGTCAGCACCAGCTGTCTTTCAAATTCCAGCAGCTTCCTGACCCTGCCCTCGGTACGGCGGTAACTGCCGCCCTCCTTGCGGTCATCGGGTACAAAATGTGTAATGACCACCGCAGGCTGTCGGGAAAGATTTTCGCGCAGGTACTGCAGTTTTTTGTCCAGCTCTGCCTGCTCGTATTCATCGGGTATCAACCGTCTTTCGGTCAGGCGGGCGCTTTCCTGCAGGGCTGCGCCCAGCCCTGTCAGCGCCGCAAAGGGTGAGAACTGCGCCGCACGATCCTGCCGGGACATCCTCGGATGCCGTTCCGATGTCGGATGCGGCAGGTGAATGATGTCATCATACTTGCCCATTATGCCTTATGTCCCCCAATCTGCGCATTGCGCTGCATGGCGGTCGCGCCCTCCTGCAGATCCATCCCCTTCACAATGGCATTTTTGCCGAATTTTTTCTTGATGGACAGCATCGCCTGTTGGCGGCGGCGCTCACGTTCCAGTTCTTTTTGTTCCTCGGCATATTGTGCCTGCGCCTTTTCCGTCACTGAGAAAAAATCCAGCTGCTCGCTGGCTTCCGCTTCACGGGCGGACTGCTCGGTCAGAACATTGTTGGCAACCAGATTCAGCCGCCGCACCAGCAGGTTCTTGTCCACAATGCGGTCATACAGCGCCGTGACAGCCTCCATGATCTGCCGGGTCGAGGAGGTGTACCCCGCCAGATTTGCCGTACCGTGGGCGTGCTTGGGGATCTTGCGCCCGTACACATCCGTGGTCACAGCACCGTGATACTGCTTGCGGCGCTCAGGGTCGGTCAGATTTTCAATATCATAGCCCACCGTCAGCACCATCTGCTTGGTCATCAGCCCTTTATCCACCAGCTCCAGCACAAGGGCATCCGCCATCTCGCGTACAATCAGCCGCGCCTGTTCAAATTCGGTGGCGCAGTGCAGCACCTGCCCGCCGCCGATGCTGGTGGCAGACGGCTTGTATGCCTTGATGTCCGCAAGGGTACACGGCTCCCACCCCCATGCATGGTCGATCAGCAGCTCTGCGTAGGTGCCGAACAGGCGGTAAAGCAGTTCCTCGTTATAAAAATCGCTTTCCTTTCCCAGCGAACAGCGTGCCACATCGCCCATGGTATACAGTCCGTGCGCCTCCAGTTTTTTGGCATAGCCGCGCCCGACCCGCCAGAAATCTGTCAACGGCTTGTGTTCCCACAACAGGCGGCGATAGCTCTGCTCATCCAATTCGGCAATGCGCACGCCGTTTTTGTCCGGCGGGATATGCTTTGCCTGCACGTCCATCGCCACCTTGGCAAGATACAAATTGCTGCCGATGCCCGCCGTGGCGGTGATACCGGTCGCGCGCAGGATCTCCAGGATCAGCTTCATGGCAAAATCGTGGGCAGTAAGGTTGTACAGCTTCAAATAGGACGTTGCATCAATGAACACCTCATCAATGGAATAGCTGTGGATATCCTCCGGTGCGACAAACTGCAAATAAATGCTGTAGATTTGTGTACTTTTGGCAACATAATGGCTCATCTGCGGCGGTGCAATGATGTAGTCCAGCTCATATTCCGGGTGCTGCGCCAGCTCCGGTGCGCTGGCACTCTTGCCGGTAAATTCCCGTCCGGGGGCCTTTGTGCGCCGCCATGCATTGGCCTGCCCTACCTTTTGCACGACCTCAAACAGTCGCGCACGTCCCGGTATGCCGTATGCTTTCAGGGACGGCGAAACCGCCAGACAGATGGTCTTTTGTGTGCGGGCGGCATCCGCCACCACCAGGTTGGTGGTAAGGGGATCCAGACCGCGCTCAACACATTCTACCGATGCGAAAAAGGATTTCAAATCAATGGCAAGATAGGTTTTTTCCTGCAAGTCCGCTCTCCCCTTTCGCTCAAAAATACAACCAAACGTTGTAAACAGTATAGCATTTTTGGGGGTCTGTGTCAATTCCGGGTATAAAAAACCGCCCGCACATTATGCGGACGGCAACCGATTTATACAAGCCCGCGAATCAAAATCACGGCAATCAAAACCGGCAAAATATATTGGAAATACGGTTTCAGCCAGCGGGGCATATGCAGCCCGCTGCCGGTGTTGCACTCCTGCAAATAGCTGTCATATCCCCAGCCCCAACGGCTGACGCAGAACAACAGATACACAAGGCTTCCGGCAGGCAGCAGCAAATTGCTGACAAGGAAATCCTCAAAATCCAGCACGGTGCTGCCTGCTCCCAAGGGCTGCAGCGCACCCCATACATTATAACCCAGCGCACAGGGCAGCCCCAGCGCCGCAAGCCCCACAGCGCCCGCCACGCAAGCACGGCGGCGGCTCCAGCCCAGCTGTTCGCATAGGGCGGCAATCAGGTTTTCAAATACCGCCAGCACGGTTGAGAAGCTGGCAAAGGTCATAAACAGGAAAAACAACGTTCCCCACAGTCGTCCGCCCGCCATATTGACAAAGACCTTGGGCAGCGTGATAAAAATCAGCTGCGGACCTGCATCGGGCGAAACGCCGTAGGAAAAGCAGGCGGGAAAAATAATCAAACCTGCGCAGATGGCAACAAAGGTATCCAGTGCGCAAATACGCGCTGCCTCGCCGGACAAGCTGTATCGGCGATCCATATAGCTGCCGAAAATTTCCATAGCGCCGATGCCAAGGCTCAGCGTAAAAAACGCTTGGTTCAT
>CAKTAS010000023.1:0-18182 GCA_934529095.1 uncultured Gemmiger sp.
CTGAGCCGCTACCTGATGGTCGATGTGCTGAACCCCGCCATGACCAGCGGCACCCAGTGGTTTGAGCGCACGCTGGACGACTCTGCCAACAAGCGCATTGCCATGGCAGAGGGATTCCTTGCCGCCGACGCCATTTTGAACATCCTGCTGAACGTCAGCGACGGGCTGGTCGTCTACCCCAAGGTCGTGCGCGCCCGCGTTATGGCAGAGCTGCCCTTTATGGCAAGCGAAAACATTATGATGAAGGCTGTCAAAAAGGGCGGCGACCGTCAGGAGCTGCACGAGCGCCTGCGCGAACACGCCGTGGCTGCCGCTGCGGTTGTCAAGCAGGAGGGTCTGCCCAACGATATGATCGCCCGCGTCGAAGCCGACCCCGCCTTTGGTCTGACCCGTGAGGAGATCGAAGCGGAGCTGAGCCCCGAAGCCTTTACCGGGCGCAGCGCCGAGCAGGTCACCGAGTTCCTGCGCGATGTCATCCGCCCTGTGCTGGACGCCAACCAAGAGGATCTGGGTCAGCACGTCGAGCTGAACGTCTGATTTACCCTTGTAAATAAATCGCCCCGCCGCAAATTTGCGGCGGGGCGATTTATTGTAAGCAGAGTTTTACGGCGCGGTGCCGGGGTCAAAATAGGCTTTGATGCTGCCGTCGGATTCGGTCATACTGACATCCAGCGTGCCGCGGTCGGCGGGCAGCAGCCCTTGGTCGGGGTCGGTCAATGCCACGGCGGCAAGGCGCAGCTTGTATTCCATATTGGTGTCGTTGCCCAGAACCACCCGGATGCGGTCCTGATACACCACGCTGATGCGGCTTAAATCGGCAATGTCCACGGCGGTGATGCCGTCAAACAGGTCTTTTTCGTGCAGCTCGGTCAGCAGAGTCTGCAGCACCTCGGAGGCAGGCGTTTGCAGGTAGACGACCTCCGGCGCGGCGGTGGCGGTCGGCGTGGGCGTGGGCGTGGGTTCGGCGGCATCCCCGCTTGCGGCGGCTTGCTCGGGCGCGTCCAGCAGCGAGTTGTAGCTGGCAGGCTCGACCGTGCTGCCCACCTGCGGGTCAAACGTGTCGTCCAGCGTCATGGAGAGCGAGAGCATCCCGTCGGGGCGGCTGTCCGCCAGGCGCAGGATTTTCAGCCTGTCGCTCAATATGACCCAGCCGCCGTCATAGGGTACGGCAAAGCGCTCAGTCGCCGGTTCCACCTTGACGACCACGGTACCCGGCAGCTGGATATCCACCTGCACCCGGTCCAGATAAGGCAGCGCCTGCGAAAGTTGCTGCGCCTTGGCGGCGGTGGAAAAGCCGAACAGGTTGCTGTCCTGCTCGATTTGCAGGGCGTTCAGGATATCCTCGCCCGAATAAATGCCGGTGTCGGCGGGGGTGGTGCGGTCAAAATTTTCGATGCGGAACGCCGTGACCTTGAACAGCAAATTGACCGACAGCAGCACGGCAGCAGCCAGCACCGCCAGCACTGCCAGCACGCCCAAAATCCGGCGGCGACGGCGGCGGCGCAGCTGCTCGGCTTGGGTGACGCGGCGCTGCTTTTTGGGTGCGCCGGGTCGGTAGCCGGGCTTTTGCGGGTTCAGCTGGCTTTGCGGGCGGGGCTGAGTCTGCTGCGGGCGCGGGGGCTGGGCGGGGCGCGGTGCGCTTGGCGCAGCACGGCGCGGCGGCGGGGTCGCTTTTTGCAGCCCCACGCGGCTGCCCAAGCTGCGCTTTTTGTTGGCGGAGCCGTTGGTGCGGCGGTTGTTCCCCATATTGCGGCTCCTCCTTTTGGATTTATTGCATCAGTTCCTGTAGTTTTTCGGTGATCAGCGCCAAGCTGCGGGGGTTGCCCACGGTCTTGGCATTTTGCCCCATCTCTGCCAGCTTGCCCGGCTCTGCCAGCAGCTTTTGTACGGTGTCGGTCAGCAGCTGCCCGGTGAGGTTTTTCTCCTCAATGACGATGGCGGCGCCGGCGTTTTGCAGCTCCAGCGCGTTATAATACTGGTGGTTTTCTGCCACGTTGGGGCTGGGGATCAGGATGGATGCCCGCCCCACAGCCTCCAGCTCTGCCAAGGTCAGCGCACCCGAGCGCGCAATGACCAAGTCGGCAGCCGCCAGCATCTGGGGCATATTGTTGATGTAGGGCATCACCTGCAGGTTTTCGCCGGGGGCAAAGCCCTTTTCTTTTTGCAGGCGCTCAAACAGCGCCACGCCGCGCTTGCCGGTGGCGTGCAGGTGCAGCACCTCGGCGTGGGTGTCGGCTTCCCACTTGCAGAGGTCCGCCACCACCTCGTTGACGCGGTCCGCGCCCAAGCTGCCGCCGAAGCTGACAATGACGGTGCGCTGCCCGGCGTTGAGGTTGCGGCGGGCGGTTTCGCGGTCTGCCGCTAAAATTTCGGGGCGGACGGGGTTGCCCACGACCAGCGTTTTTTCGGGCGCACCGAGCTTTTCCACCGCGTCGGCGCTGGCGGCAAAGATGACGTCCACGTCCTTCGCCAGCAGCTTGTTGGTCACGCCGGGGAAGGCGTTCTGCTCGTCAATGGCGGTCTTGATGCCGCGCTTGGCGGCGGCGCGCACGATGGGTCCGCTGACGTAGCCGCCGCAGCCGATGACCAAATCCGGCGATACTTCGTTTAAAATTTTCTGCGTGCGCGGTCCGGACAACGCCAGATGCCACAGCGCCACCACATTGCGCACGATGTTTTCGGGCGTTAAGCGGCGCTGAAAGCCGTTGATCTCAATGTGGTGGAAGGGGTAGCCCGCCTTGGTGACAAGCCCGTACTCCATCCCCTCTCTGCGCCCGGCAAAGTGAATTTCCGCCGTGGGGTCGGCGGCTTTCAGCGCACCGGCAATCGCCAGCGCCGGGTTGATGTGTCCGGCGGTGCCGCCGGCGGCAATCAAAACACGCATAGTTACACCTCGTTAAGCTTGATGTCCGGCGGCAGGCTTGCGGTAAACGCGGCGCTGCCCCAGCGCCTTTTCGGTTTCGGCGCGCTCCTGCTTGCGGCGCGCTTCCTCGCGGGCGTTGCCTGCCCGCGATATACTGAGCAGCACGCCCATTTCACCCAGCAAAATCAGCAGACTGGTGCCGCCGTAAGAGAAGAACGGCAGACCGATGCCGGTGTTGGGCAAAAGCGCCGTGTTGACGCCGATGTGCCAGAACACCTGCCACGCGATCTGCGAGATGATGCCGATGCCCAGCAGCGTGCCGAAATAATCCGGCGAGCGCAGCGCAATAAAGATGCCCTGCAAAATCAGCGCCGCAAACAGCAGAATGACCGCCACCGCGCCGATATAGCCCAGCTCCTCGCAGACGATGGCGTAGATAAAGTCGTTTTCGGCGTAGGGCAGCCACTGGTGCTTTTGCACGCTGTTGCCGATGCCCACGCCGAACAGCCGCCCGCTGGCAATGGCGTAAATGCCCTGCCGGGTCTGGTAGCCCATACCGGCGGTGCTGCTGGGGGTCAGACCGAACGCGGCGCCCAGACGCACCGACTCGTAGCCCTTTTTGGTTTGGGTCAGGTAGTACAAATACGCCGCCGCCGCGCAGCCCGCCGTGGGAATTGCCACGCCCCACCACCGCATACCGGTGCCGGAGCAAAAGATAACGGTACCCAAAATCAGCAGCATCAGCGCCATACCGGAGCTGTGCTTTTGGAAGAACATCAGCACCAGAATGGGTACGATGGGCAAAATCGGCTCGACCAGACCGTAGTAAAAGCTGGTGCTTTTGCCGCGGTTGCGGTCAATAATATCCGCCGCGCAAAGCATGACCGAGAACTTGGCAAGCTCGGACGGCTGGATGGAAATGCCAAACACATACGCCCAGCGGTAGGTGCCGTTGGTGTCGTCCTTGGTGAAAAAGGCGGCGATGATCATCAAGAGGATCGTGACGATATAAAACGCTGTTTTGCCGTAGCGCAGCGCGCGGTAGTTGATGCGCGAGATGCCCAGCATGGCAACGAAGCCCAGCACCGCAATGGTAAACTGGGGCCCGATATAGTGGTAGATGTCGTGGTATTTGCTGTTGTACCCGCTGGAATAGCTTGCCGAAAACAGCATGATCAAGCCGAACACCAGCGTGACCGCCAGCGTTGCCACAAAACCCCAGGACAGCGGTCCGCGGTCCTTTTTGGGCAGGGAGATTTGCAGCAGCATACGCAGGATGTTGCCCACCGTGCGATCCACCAGCAGGCAGAGCATCTGCCACAGCAGGGAAAGCGCGTTCTGGTTTTGCGGCTCCATGGTTTGTCAGCTCCTTTCGGGGGAATGTATACTTATAGAAAAAGCATCTATTTTCGGCAGTTTGTAGGGGACGCATAGTTGCGTCCCGTGCGTTTTACCCGTTATATCGTAATATCCGGGCGGCTGCGGCGGGCGGCATATATGCCGCCCCTACAACCCAACCCGTGATTTTTGCGCCATCATTTGACCGCGGGCGGGGCGTGCCCCGCCCCTACAAGAGGTTTCGACAGCCTGATGCCATCACGCCGCGTCAGACGATGCAGATATACAAAAGCCCCAGCGCAGCGCCGATGGCGCCGATCAGGGCAAAAAAGCCGTCGATCTTGACTTCCTTCCAGCCGCGCAGTTCAAAGGCGTGGTGGATGGGCGTCATACGGAAAATGCGCTTGCCGTGGGTGGCTTTAAAATAGATGCGCTGGATGACCACGGTCATGGCGTCCCAGATATAGACAATGCCGAAAAACAGCACCAGCTCGGGGCGGTCCATCACAAACGCCAGCGCCGTGACCAGCCCGCCGAAAAACATACTGCCGGTATCGCCCATAAAAACCTTGGCAGGGTAGAAATTCCAGACCAGAAAGCCCACGCAGGCACCGGCGGCAGCCGCCGCCAGCAGCGAAACATGGATAAAGCCCAGCAGGCTGCCCGCCAGCAGGTAGCCGATCATCGACACAAAGGTCACGCCGGTGCAAAGACCGTCCAACCCGTCGGTCAGGTTGACGGCATTGACCAGAAAGATAATGCCGAAAAACGCGATGGGATAGTACAAAATGCCCAGGTTCACCGCACCTGCCACCGGCAGCAGCACGGTGGTGGACATCAGCCCCAAGGCACGCAGCCCCAGCATAAACACGCCGGTGACAATGACCTGCATAATGATTTTTTGCGCCGGGGTAAGCCCCAGATTGCGGTGCTTGACGACCTTGATAAAGTCATCCAAAAAGCCGATCAGCCCGCTGCCCAGCGCCAGGAACAGCACCAGCAGAATCGCGTGCAGATGCGCTGCGCTGAACACGCCGGCTTCCTTGCGGGCAAAGCCCAGCCATGCCGCGCCGACTGCCACCAGAATGCCGAAGATAAAGCACAGCCCGCCCATGGTGGGGGTGCCGTTTTTCTTGCTGTGCCAGGTGGGACCTTCCTCCCGGATGGTCTGCCCGAAATGCAGCTTGTGCAGCGCGGGGATCAAAAAGTAGCCGGTAACGGCGGTGACGGCAAAGCCGAACAAGGCGGCGGTCGCCAGCATCAGGGAAACTGTCTGTTCCACGGGGGATTCCTCCAAATTCACAAAGCGCGGGCGCTGTTGCCCGGCTCCGGGTTATTTTTGGGCATCGTCATCGTCATAGAAGCGCTGCAACAGTGCTTCCAGCCCCATGGCGTGGCTGGCCTTTGCCAGCAGCGCGTCGCCGGGACGGACGGATTGCCGTAAACATTGTAGCACTTCCTGCTCGGTTTGGCAATGCACGGTTGTGACGCCCTTTGCCTTGGCGGCTTCCGCCATCGCGGCGCTGTGCGGACCGTAGGCGATCAGCAAATCCACGCCCGCCTCCCCTGCCCAGATGCCGGCGTCGCGGTGTCCCTGCTCGCTGGCAGAGCCAAGCTCCAGCATATCGCCCAGCAGGGCAATTTTTCGGGGGTTGGGCAGCTCGCCCAAGACCGAGAGCGCCGCCCGCATACTGTCGGGGCTGGCGTTGTAGCAGTCCTCAATGATGGTAATACCGTTCTTTTCGACAATATTCTGGCGCATCCCGGTGGTCTGGTAGCGGCTGAGCGCGGCGGCGCAGCGGGCGGCATCCAGCCCCAAGCGGGTGGCGGCGGTGTAGGCTGCCAGCGCATCGTACACGGTGTGGCGCCCCACGGTGGGAATGCTCACGGCAAAGCTGCCGTGTTCGGCGTCCGCCAGCGTAAAGCGGGTGCCGCCCGCCACGGTGGTGATATCCTGTGCGCGGACATCGGCGGCGGGCGCATCGATGCCGAACCAGACGGCGTGCAGCCGCTCCGGCACCTTGGCGGTGGGCAGCAGGTCGTCGTCCGCGTTCAGCACAAGGGGCGCACCGTCGGGCAGCCCGGCGCAGATCTCCATCTTCGCTTTCAGTATATTCTCCCGCGTGCCGAGATTTTCCAGATGGGACACGCCGATCAGCGTAATAATGGCGGCGGCGGGGCGGGCGCAGCGGGTCAGGCGCTCAATTTCGCCGGCGTGGTCCATGCCCATTTCCACTACCGCGTACTCGGTGGCGGTGGTCAGGCGGAACAGCGTGTTGGGTACGCCGATGTCGTTATTCTGGTTGCCCTCGGTCTTTAAGGTGTTGCCGAACGCCGACAGCACCGCGTAGCAAAATTCCTTGGTGGTGGTCTTGCCCACGCTGCCGGTGACGCCGATCATACGCGGGCTGAACAGCATCCGGTAGTTGGACGCCATACGCACCATGGCAAGCGCGCTGTCCTGCACAAGGACGGTGCGGTTTTCGGGTACGCCCGGCACGGGGTGGTTGGCAACGATATACGCCGCGCCGTTTTGGTAAGCGGCGGCGGCAAAGTCGTGACCGTCTACCCGCTCGCCCGCAAAGCAGACAAAGACGCAGCCGGGCTGCACCTTGCGGCTGTCGGTGACAACGGCGGTGACGGGTACAGGCTCCGCGAGGGTCAGCCCCGCCAGCAGTTCATTGGCATGGATGGTTTGCATAGGTATGCTGCCTCCTTACAATTATTCGGTGGTGATGGTCACAACGGTGCCGTAGGCGGCTTCGCTGCCGCCCGCCACATCCTGGCTGACCACCTTGCCGGACCCGCTGCCCACAAGGCGGACATTCAGGCTGCTGCTTTTCAGCATCTGGGCGGCAAAGGTGCCGCTGCTGCCCACAACGTCGGGCACGGTGGTCTTGCTGTCCTGATCGGTCTGGGTGTACAGATACACCGTGGAGCCCGCCGGGACGGTGGCACCCGCCACAGGGTACTGGTAGACGATGGTGCCGTTTTCGCCGATCAGTCGGTGCTGCAGACCCTGCTTGTTCAGCTCGACCTGTGCGCCGGTCCATGTGTTTTCCAGGCAGTAGTGGACCTTGACTTCCTCGGTGGGGTTGTAGTCGGGGTCCTGCTCCAGCCCCAGATAGGGCGCTACCTCGCTGATGATGTTGCCCACGACAGGCGCCACGATCTGACCTGCCAGGTCGCGCACCCAGCGCGGGTCGTCCAGCATAACGAACACTTCGATTTCGGGGTCGTCCACGGGCAGCACGGCGGCAAAGCTCATCTGCTTGTAGTAGTCGCCGTCGCCGCGCAGCGAGCGGTCGGTTCGCTCGGCGGTGCCGGACTTGCCGCCGATGCGGTAGCCCGCCACATAGGCGTTGCGGTTGGAGTGTCCCTCCTCGCCGTGACCGACGGTTTCCTCCATCATAGAAAGCAGCTGGGCGCTGACCTCCTCGGAGATGACCTGACGGCGGATGTCGGTTTCGGTCTGGGACACCACGTTGCCCGCCTTGTCGGTGATTTTATCCACCACATAGGGCGTGACCAGATACCCGCCGTTGGCGACCGCCGCCACCGCCGTTGCCATCTGCAGCGGGGTGATGGACTCGTTCTGACCAAACGCCGCCGTGTACAGGTTGGTGTCCACGTTTGCCATCTGCTCGGCATTGTAGACGTTGGTCCAGCGGGTTTCGTTGGGCAGGTCTATGCCGGTGGGCTGGGTGAAGCCGAACGCCTTGATATAGTTGTAGAAAATCGAGGGCTGCAGGGTCTGCGCCGCTTGAATAAACCAGATGTTGCAGCTGTTGTTCAGCGCCTGCGCCATATCCTGCAAGCCGTGGGTGTAGCCCAAGGCGCAGTGGTAGGTGTGCTTGTATTTTTCGGAATCCTCGTTGACGGTCAGCTCGCCGCCGCAGTAGAATTCCTGCCCGGCGGTCATCACGCCGGAATCCAGCCCGGCTGCCGCCGTGACCAGCTTGAACACCGAGCCGGGGATGTACAGCTCGGTAATGTTTTTGTTTTTCCACTGGGATTCGCGCAGCATACCCTGCAGGCGGGTGTACTCGCTGCTGACGGTGTTGCCTTCCTCGTCCTGTGTGGTTTCGGTGCCGATGCGCCCGTCCGCCACAATGTCCGCGACCTGCTTTTCGCCCAAGCGGCTTTGCAGCCACTCGATGTCGTCGTCGGTCAGCCATTCGTTGTCCAAGATTGTCTGCATCTTGGCGTCGGCGATCACATACGGCTGGTTGGGGTCAAACTGCTGGGTGGTCGCCATCGCCAGCACCGCGCCGGTTTTGACGTTCATCACAATGGCGCAGCCGCGCCCGTGGACCTGATAGGTGTCCATCGCCTCGTTGAGGTATTTTTCCACGATGGACTGCACGTTTTCGTCAATGGTCAGAACCAGATCGTTGCCGTCCACCGCGTCATAGACCTTGGCGGCGGATTCGTCCAGCACCTCGCCGTCGCGGTTGGTTTCGGCAATGCTGCGCCCGGGCGTGCCTGCCAGCGTTTCCTCGTAGGATTTTTCCAGCCCGTAGGCACCCTCACCGTCGGCATTGCAGAAGCCCAGCACCGATGCCAGAAATTCACCGTAGGGGTAGCTGCGCACGCTGGTCTGCTCGGTGCGCAGGTAGACAACGCGCGCCCCGGTGACGTTCTCTTTTTCGGTGGGGATGCGGTATTCGTCCGCATAGGCAAGGATGGCGTCCGCCACCGGCTTTTCGACGCCCTTGGCGATCACGCGGTACTGGTACGGCTCGCCCGCGTCGTTTTTGGCGGTCAGCACGTCCAGCACGGCTTCGGCGGTGGTGCCGTTGTTCAGCAGGTTGGCGATTTCCTCGGCTGCGGTTTGCAGCTGGGCGTCGGTCGCCCCCGCCTTGACGGAGGACGACGGGTCGCAGATGATGTTCCACACGGTGTTGGATTTTGCCAGCACCTTGCCGTTGGCGCTTAAAATGGAGCCGCGCGCGGCGGGCAGCACGGTATCCTTGAGCTGCTGCGCCACGGCCTCGGTGCGGTACAGCTCGGCATCGCGCAGCTGCAAGGCGTACAGCTGGTAGATCAGCACGCCGAAGCCGAAAATCAGAAACAGCGCCGTTGCCACCAGCGTGCGCAGGCGCATATGGATGTCCTGTTTTCGGCGGTCTGCATTGTGGGAGGTTTGTGCCATAAGCGGATTCCTTTTTTGCCTATTGCGGCTGCGAGCCTTTTTGCGCAAAGCGGCAATGCCGCATGGCAAAAAGGCTCGCAGCTACGATATAGTTTTTTACGGATTCAGGTTGCCCAGCAGGCTGAGCGCCGCGGTGCGCACACTCGCCAGAAAGCGGGTGGCGCTGTCGCCGGTTTTTTCAATGACGCTGTCTTCCTCCAGTCGGACATAGGTGATCTGGCTGGCATCCAGCTTGACAAGCCCCAGCCGCCCCTCGGCAACCTCCTGCAGGCTGCTGCGGGAGGTGATCTCCCCCATTTTGGTGGAAAGATAATCGTACTCGCTGCCGGCGGCGGTCAGCTCGGCGCGGGCGGTGTTGATCTGCCCGTTCAGCTCGGTCAGCTTGGCTTGGCTGTACACCACGCTGACGATCAGCCCCAGCAGCAGCGCAGCCGCCAGCACACGCAGCGTGTTTGCCAGCAGATGCCCGGCTTTGCGCAGCCCGTTTTTGCCGCCGCGCACCACGCGCACGCTGGGCTGCGGGCGATCCAGCCTTTCGGCGGCTTGGTCATGCAGAAGTACAGTTGTCATAAGCTTGCCTTTCTATGCGCCGCAAGCCTTACACCTTTTCCAGCACACGCAGCTTGGCGCTCCGCGCACGGCGGTTCTGCTCCAGCTCCTCGGCGTTGGCTTCTATGGGTTTGCGGGTGATCAGTTTGGCCTTGGGTACGCCGCCGCAGGTACACACCGGCTGTTCCGGCGGGCAGGTGCAGCGAAGCGCCCAATGGCGGAATTTGTTTTTGACGAGGCGATCCTCCAGGCTGTGGAAGGTGATAACGCACAGTCTGCCGCCGGGCGCCAAGCAGTTGAAGATGGCGTCCAGCCCTTCGTTGAGGGCGTCCAGCTCGGAGTTGACCGCAATGCGCACCGCCTGAAAAGTCCGGCGCGCGGGGTTTTTGGCTTTGCGGCGCTCTGCCGGGGGTACGGCGCTTGCCACAATGTCCGCCAATTGCAGGGTGGTTTCAATGGGTGCCGTCTCGCGGGCGGACACGATCTTGCCGGCGATCTGCCAGGCGTAGGGTTCCTCGCCGTAGTCGCGCAGGATGCGGGTCAATTCCTCACGGCTCAGGGTGTTGACCAGATCCGCGGCGGTGGGGCCCTGCTGGCTCATACGCATATCCAGCGGCGCGTCGGCGTGGTAAGAAAAGCCGCGCTCCGCGTCGTCCAGCTGGTGGCTGGAAACGCCCAAGTCCAACAAAGCCCCGTTGACCGCCGGGATGCCCAGTTCCGCCAGGACACGCGCCGCCTCGCGGAAGTTCACCTGTACGACCTGTGCCGGAAGACCCTTTAGCCTTTCGGTGGCGACTGCCACCGCATCCGGGTCCTGATCCAGAGAGATCAACCGTCCGGTCGTCAGGCGTTTTGCGATCTCTTTGCTATGCCCTGCGCCCCCGGCGGTGCCATCCAGATAGATGCCCGTGGGGTCGATGTTCAAGCCGTCCAGGCAGGGCTGCAGCAGGACGGGAATGTGGGAAAACTCCATAACCAAATCCCTTTATATAGCAGACTTAAAAGTCCAGTTCTTCCATTTCAGCGGTGAAATCCTCGTCACTGTCGGCTTGGCTTTCGTTCCAGGCGGCGGTGTTCCAGATTTCGGCAAAGCTGCGGTTTCCGATGATGGTCACATCGTGGTCAAGCCCGGCGTACTCGCGCAGCTTGGCGGGCAGCTGGATGCGTCCCTGCTTGTCGGGCGTGACCTCCACCGCCGAGGCGTACAGCATACGGCTGACCTTGCGCCCCTTTACAAGACCTTTTTCCTCAATTTTGGCGGCGACCTTTTCAAACTCGTCGGCGGGGAACGCTGCCAGACAATTGTCCAGCCAGCGCGCCACGATGAACGTTTCGCCCATCGTGTCGCGGAAACGCGCGGGGAAGTTCAGACGCCCCTTGGCGTCAATGGCGTAATCGTATTGACCTACCAGCACGCGGCTTCCCTCCCCTTTCTACATTTTGCACAAACTTTCCGCATTATTTTTGACGTTGTTGCGTCACCGCTGTGGAAAACTCGGTGGAAAGTGTGGATAACTACCCACATTTACCCAAAACTAGGGGTGAATTACCCCCTTTTACCCACCGTGGTATCTTTAGTCTACCATCTAACGATACAAAAAGCAAGCCCACAGCAGAAAAAATCTGCTGTGGGCTTGAATTTTCACATTTTAAAAGAGTAGTTTATTTATGGTTCTGCCCGCGCGGGCTGCGGGCGGCGGCGTTGCGCAGGTTCATACGGGTGTTCTTGATGTCGGAAACGCTGCGCGCCAGCACCTCCTCGGAGTTTTTCAGGATGCTTTCGCAGTAGACGGTGGCGTTGCGGCTGAGTTCCTTCGCCTGCGTCTGGGCGGCTGACAAAATTTCCACCGCGCGCTGTTGGCTGCGCTTGACGATCTCCTGCTCGCTGACCAGCGTGCGGGCGCGTTCCTCCGCCTGCTGGATGATGCCCTCCGCCTCAATGCGGGCATTTTTAACGATCTGCTCGCGGTCGTTGACGATTTTTTTGCTTTCCCGCACTTCGTCGGGCATATTGTTGCGCACTTCATCAATGATGTCGCGCATACGGTCCACATCCACCACGCGCTTGGAGGAGGCAAACGGCACAGCCGAGCCGGCTTCCAGCGTTTCTTCCATCAGATCCAGCAATTCTTCTACGTTCATACCTGTTCCTCTTTCTCATAGCGGGTGACCATGATCTTGCCGTAAAAATATTGTTTGGCGCGCGTTAAGCTGCCCACGGTTTCGGGCAGGTCTGCCTCGCGCTCGCTCTCGCACAGCACCACGCCGCCGGGGGCGACTTTGCTTTCCAGCGCGGGCAGCACCGCCGCCAAGGTGTTTTGCCGGTAGGGCGGGTCCAGCAGCACAAGGTCAAACGGACCGCGGATATTTGCCAAAAAACGCAGGGCCTCGCCGCTGCGGATGTCGGCGGCGCGCGCAACGCCCGCCGTCTTGCAGTTGGCAGTCACGACAGCCAGCGCGCTTGCGCTTTGATCCACAAAGACGCAGCTTTTTGCCCCGCGGGACAGTGCCTCGATGCCCAGCTGACCGCTGCCGGCAAACAGATCCAGCACCCGCGCACCGGGTACCAGAAACTGCACGCTGGAAAACATCGCTTCCTTTACACGGTTGATGGTGGGGCGGGTGACCTCCTCGCCGGGAAGTGCCTGCAAATTTTTGCCGCGGGCTGTACCTGCGATAACGCGCATGGGGCTGTACCTCGTTTCTGTGGGTTAAATCTGTGGGTCAAAGATTATCAATATAATTATGATACCTCCCACCCCCATTGTCAAGGGGTGGAAGGTGTAAAATAAATGTGCGTTTTGGGCGGTCGATAAACCGATTGGAAATATTGCGACAAAAAAGTCGCTGCCCCGTAGGGGCGGTCATCCCGGCAAATCAACCTAATGGGCAAACCGCACGGGACGCATATATGCGTTCCCTACAAACCTGCCGGAAATTTCCTTGCCGTCGCAAAAAAATCCGGTTGCCGCAAAATTCCCCGGCGGGGTGGGGTCACCCCGCCCTACGGGGCAATAAAAATACACCGCGCGGTAGGGGCGGGGCATGCCCCGCCCGCGGTTTTACGGCAACGTGAACATTACGGGTAAGTCCGTAGGGGCGGCATATATGCCGCCCGTTGCAACCACCCGGATATTGCGATATAACAGGCAAACGCCACGGGCTCGCCCCTACAAAGCGCCATCCTGTTCGACTCCTCATCACCGCAGTTAAAAACCAAGCCCCCGAACCGGGACACGGTTCGGGGGCTTGGTTTTTAAGCGGCTGATGGGAGTCGAACCCACGTCCTCAGCTTGGAAGGCTGATGTACTAGCCGTTGTACGACAGCCGCGCAACGTATCTATTATAGATGCACGGGGATCGTTTTGTCAAGGCTTTTCGGCGGGGTCGCTCATAAAATTTTTGTCAGATACTGGAATAGCCAAAGCTGTTTACCAGCGCATCGATCTTTTTGCCCTCCTTGCACCAGGGGCAGTTGTGGGCGTCGTAGCTGCGGTAATCCGGCAGGTCGTTGGGGTCAAAAATGCTGCGCACGGGGTAACCGGCGCACTCGGTTTCGGTGGCGAAAATTGCCGCAATGCCGGCAGGCTCGCCGCCGTAGTAGCGGATGGCTTCCACCGCGCCCTGCACGGTGTAGCCGGTGGTGACCGACGCCGCCAGCACCAGAACGTGCTTGCCCTTGATCATGGGGGCGGTGTTTTCGCGGAACAGCAGCTGGCTGCCGGTGGTATGCTCCGGCGTGACAACGTAAATGGTCTGGTGGGCGTTCATATTGGTAAAGCCGTCCTTGGTCAGCTCGCTTGCCATACAGGCGCCGATGACCTCGGTGCCGTCCAGGCAGAGGATCGTGTCAATGATGGTGGTGGACTTGTACTCGCTGACAAGCTCGGCGGCGACGGCACGGGCTTCGGACAGGCGGAACTTACTGAGGGTCACGTCAATATAATAGTTGATATGGCTGTGGCTGGTTGCGTAATGCCCTTTGCTGACGCGCAGCAGCAGGTTGGGATTGCCGGTGGGAAGTTTTACAAGATTCATGGCCATAGGGGTTCCCTCCTTACAATGTATAGTACTATTGTACAAACTTTGTGCAAATATTGCAACGAACGCATTTACCAAAATCGCAGCCTTATTTTTGGTAACTTTTTTCTGCCCCTTTGCACTTTGGTTTGGGATATGGTATAATGGTTAAAATTTGTAAATTGGGGAGGTTTGCGCAATGGCATACAAGCTGGCAGAACTGCACGGCGACACGGTAGCCGTGCCGCAATTGGTGCTGGCGCACCTGACCCAGACCGACGGCAACACGATACGCGCCGCGCTGTACATTTTGCAGACCGGCGACACCGACCCCCACACCATGGCGCGGGCGCTGGGTCTGCCCAGTGTGGAGGCTGCCCGCCGGGCGCTGCAATATTGGGCAGGGGCAGGGCTTTTGGAAAAAGAGCGCGGCACGGCTGCTGCCCCCGCCGCCGCTGCCCCCAAAAAGCTCGACCTTGCCAGCCTGAACGACCCCTACATTGCCGTTTTGTGCGAGGAATCGCAGACCGCCCTTGGCAAAGCGCTGAGCCGCAGCGAGCTGATGAAGCTGGTCACCCTGTACACCGAGGACGGCTGGCAGCCCGATGTCATCCTGCTTTGCTGCGCCGAGCTTGCCCGCCGCAAGCACGGCACCATTGCCGCCGTGGCGCGTGAGCTGACCCGCTGGCGCGAGGACGGCGTGGAAACCGGCGAGGACGCCGAGCGCTACCTGCGCAAGGTCAAGCAGCGCGAGGAATGGTGCGCCGACGCCGCCGCGCAGTTTGGCATCACGCCCGACAAGCTGACCGGGTGGGAGCGCAAAGCCATCGCCCGCTGGCACGAGGAATGGGGTGCCTCCGCCGAGTTGATCGGCGAGGCGATCCTGCGTGCCGGGGACAAGCTGTCCGTGCGCTATGTGGACGGCATTCTGCGGGCATGGCGCGCACAGGGCATCACCACCGTTGCCGCCGCCCGCGGGCAGGGGCAGCTGAACGGCAGCAACATCCTGACCACCGCACGCCCGGCAGCCTCCCCCGCTGCCAGCGCGCAGAAAGACCTGTTCAACCGCGATTGGGCGGCTGTTTTTGACGAGGAGGGCTAACCCATGCGCACCAAAGATGAACTTTTCCGAGCCGCCCAGCGGGAGATCGCAACCCGCCGCCAGCGCGCCGTGATGCAGGCAGACAGCGCCCGCCGGGTCGCCTTTGCCGCCCACCCCGAGCTTGCCGCCGCCGATGACGCCCGGATGCGTGCCGGGCTGGGGCTTGCCAAGGCAGCCGCCTTGGGGGGCAACTATGCCGCTGCGCAGGCCGCCCTTGCGGACGCCGACGCCGCCCTGCACCGCGCGTACAAAGAAGCCGGCTACAGCGAGGACGCCTTTGCCCCCGCCTTTACCTGCCCTGCCTGCGGCGATACCGGTATGCAGGGCGGCAGGACCTGCCGCTGTGTGGCGGAAACCGCCCGCCGCCTGCGCCGCGAGGAGATCAACGCCGCCAGTCCGCTGGGGCTGTGCCGCTTTGACAGCTTTGAGGTCACCCGCTACAGCGACGCCGTGGAGCCGGAGCTGGGCATTCCGCCGCGCGTGTATATGCAGAAGCTGCTGGATTTTTGCAAAAACTACGCAGCGCAGTTCAGCCCCGACAGCAAAAACCTGCTGTTTATGGGCAGCAGCGGCTTGGGCAAGACCCATCTGGCGCTTGCCATTGCCGATGCCGTGCTGGAAAACGGACACGACGTTTTGTACACCAGCTCCGCCGCGCTGGCCGCCCATCTGGGGCGCGAGCATTTTGACTACGACGCCCGCGACGAATGGCTGACCGCCTGCCAGGAGGCCGACCTGCTGATTCTGGACGACCTTGGCACCGAGTACATCAGCCCGCTGACCATCAGCATTTTGTACGAGCTGATCAACACCCGTATGCTGACCCAGCGCCCCACCGTGTACACCACCAACATCACCGATCAGGCAGTGTTCACCGCGCGTTATACCGAAAAGGTCGCCAGCCGCATTATGGGGAACTGCCGGATGTTTAAGTTTTTCGGCACCGACCAGCGGCTGCCGGGCAATAAACCGAAATAAATTTATAGGCAGCGCGGGGTTTGCCCTGTGCCGCCTATATTTTTTACACAAAAACGTGAATCTGTTCTTTTTCTTTTCATATTTATGCGGTATAATAAGATAAGTATAGTGGGTTTTTCCCACAACAGGGAGGAAATTGAGAGTATGGCTAACGAAAAAATTCTGGTCGTGGATGACGACAAGAACATCTGCGAGCTGCTGCGCCTGTATCTGGTCAAGGAAGGCTACAACGTGACGATGGCGCACGACGGCGCCGCCGCCCTAACCGAGTTTGATAAGCTGCACCCCGACTTGGTCCTGCTGGACGTTATGATGCCCGTGATGGACGGCTGGGAAACCTGCCGCAAGCTGCGCGCCAAGAGCAGCACCCCCATTATTATGCTGACCGCCAAGGGCGAAACCTACGACAAGGTGCTGGGGCTGGAGCTGGGCGCCGATGACTACATCGTCAAGCCCTTTGACGCCAAGGAGGTCACCGCCCGCATCAAGGCAGTGCTGCGCCGCACCGCCGCCAAGGACGAGGGCAGCAAGGGCGTGTACGATTTTGACAACCTGCATCTGGATATGAGCCGCTATGAACTGAAGGTCAAGGGCAAGGTGGTGGAGGCCCCGCCCAAGGAGCTGGAGCTGCTGGCGTGCCTTGCCGGGCATCCCAACCGCGTGTACACCCGCGACCAGCTGCTGGACGAGGTGTGGGGCTTTGAATACTACGGCGACTCGCGCACCATTGACGTACACGTCAAGCGCCTGCGCGAAAAGCTGGAGGGTGCCTCCGACAAGTGGAGCCTGAAAACCGTCTGGGGTGTCGGCTACAAGTTTGAGGTCAAGGAATGAACCGCCGCAATACCATCAGCCGGGAGCTGCTTTCGACCATTGCCACCGTGCTGGTGCTGGGGCTGGCGTTTATGTGCGTCATCCAGACGGCGCTGTCGGCGGCGTATTTTGTCAGTGAGCGCCACGCTTCCTTAAGCGCCGTGCTGGACGGTGCCACCGCCCTGAGCAACCGCTTTGCGGATGAAGGGTCGATTGTGACGCGCCCGTTTTCTGACGATACAATGTTGGAAAGTGCGCAAAACGGCTTTGAGCTGTTCAACACGGCGTCGGGCGCGCTGGTCTATATTGCCGACAAAAACGGCAACATTTTGCTGCACACCAGCTGCGCCGATTTGACGGGGCAGAACATCCCCGCCGAGCTGCTGCAGAGCATCGGTCCCGGCAGCGACCTGTTTGACACCGGCAAGATGGGCGGCGTGTACACCCAGCGCTACTACACCGCCGGGCGGCTGATCAGTATGGGCGGCTACGACGGCTACCTGTTTGCCGCCACGCCGATGCGCGGGCTGTTTTTGTACATCAAGGATATGCTGATCATGTTCGGCATTTCGGCGGCGGCGATTTTGCTGCTGTGCAGTATCCTGTGCGTGCTGCTTGCCAAACGCATCACCAAGCCGATTGAGAATATCAGCGTGGCTGCCCGCCGGCTGGGCAGCGGCGATTTTACCGCCCGCGCCCCCGTGGACGGCTGCGTGGAGCTTGCCGATTTTGCCACGACCTTTAACAATATGGCGGCGCGGCTGCAAACCATCGACAACTCGCGCGGGCAGTTTATGGGCAACATTGCCCACGAGCTGCGCACCCCCATGACCACCATCAAGGGCTTTATCGACGGTATGCTGGACGGCACCATTCCCCCGGAGGAAAACCAGCGGTATCTCGCCATTGTTTCGCAGGAAACCGGGCGTTTGGCGCGTCTTGTGCAGAATATGCTGGACATCACCAAGCTGGAGGCGGGCGAGGTACCCATCCACGCCAAGACCTACGATGTGTGGCAGACCATCACCGACGTGGTGCTTTCGGACGAGCAGCGCATCGAGGACGGAAAAATCGACATCCAAGGCTTGGGCGGCGACCCGCTGCCCATCTATGCCGACCCCGATTTTGTACATCAGGTCGTCTATAATATTGTGGACAACGCCATCAAGTTCACCCCAGAAAAGGGCGTGATCAGCTTTTCGGCACAGCGCCGGGGCGATATGGTGGAGGTGCGCATCGAAAACACCGGCGCGGGCATTGCCGCCGAGGCGCTGCCCTTTGTGTTTGAGCGCTTTTACAAGGAGGACCGCTCCCGCGGGATGAACACGCGCGGCAGCGGCTTGGGGCTGCATATCTGCAAGATT
>CAKTAS010000024.1:0-18092 GCA_934529095.1 uncultured Gemmiger sp.
GCTGCACCGCCATCGTCAGCGGCGGCACCGGCACATGGGGGTACAAGTTCCGCACCCAAGGGCGCACCGAGATCGTGTTGGTGGAGATCAGCCAATTCCCCGTAGGGCGGGGTGGGGTCACCCCGCCCTACGGGGCAATAAAAAATCATCGCGCGGTAGGGGCGGGGCAAGCCCCGCCCGCGACCTTGCGGTAATAACAACATTGCGGGTACTCCGTAGGGGCGGCATATATGCCGCCCGCCGCAGCCATCCCGGCAAATCAACCTACCGGGTAAACCGCACGGGCGAGCAATGCTCGCCCCTACCCACCTCTCACGCCCCTTCATTGACAAAAAATCAAAAAAGATGCAATTTTTTTGCAACAAAATCCCGTTTTGCTCTTGCACAAAACGGGATTTTGTTTTACACTAATAGAATACCCGGCACATCATTGCTTTAGAGGGGCAAATCGCCGGGGTGTATAAGGGAGGATATGTATTATGAAAAAACTCGTCAGCGCAGTTCTTGCCGCCGGTATGGCGGTTTCTCTGGCAGCCTGCGGCGGTGCGGCCGCGTCTGCCTCCGACTCCGGCAGCGACCTCGCCTACATCAAGGGCAAGGGCAAGATGACCATCGGCTACACCGTCTACGAGCCGATGAACTACACCGATGCCGACGGCAACTTTACCGGCTTTGACACCGAGCTTGCCACCGCCGTCTGCGAAAAGCTGGGCGTGGAGCCGGACTTTGTCGAGATCAACTGGGACACCAAGATCGTTGAGCTGGACGGCAAAAGCATTGACTGCGTCTGGAACGGTATGACCCTGACCGACGACATTATGCAAAACACCGCCTGCACCAAGGCTTACGCCAAAAACGCGCAGGTCATCGTGATGAAAGCGGACGCCGCCTACACTTCCACCGCCGATCTGGCGGACAAGACACTGGTCGCCGAGGCCGGCTCTGCGGGTGAGGGCGCCATCAGCGCGGACGAAAACCTCGCCAAGGCGGAGTACGTCAGCAAAAGCGTGCAGACCGACTGCCTGATGGAAGTCGCCGCCGGCACCGCGGACGCCGCCGTGCTGGACCTGACCCTTGCCACCGCCATGATCGGCGAAGGCACCGACTACGCCAACCTTGCCATCAAGGACGAGCTGAACGCCGAGGAATACGGCGTCGCTTTCCGCAAGGGCAGCGATGCCGCCGCCGCTGTCAACGAAGCCTTTGACGCACTGAAGGCGGACGGCACCATGGACAAGCTGGCTGAAAAATACAGCTTGACGCTGGCAGACTGATGGCCGCCGCCGTAATTTGGGCGCGCCTGACCGAATCGTTCTGGCTGAACTGCCAGCTGTTCGGGCTGACGCTGCTGTTTGCCATCCCGCTGGGGCTGGTCGTCTGCTTTGGCTCCATGAGCCGCTTTGCCCCGCTGCGCGGCGTGGTCAAGACCTTTGTGTGGGTCATCCGCGGCACGCCGCTGATGCTGCAAATTCTGGTCATCTACTTGGGTCCCGGTCTGCTGGGCTTTGCCAGCCCGTGGCCCAGCGGCGGCAGCGGACGCCTGATCGCCGCCGTAGTGGCGTTTGCCATCAACTACGCCTGCTATTTTTCCGAAATTTACCGCGGCGGTATCGAGTCGGTGCCCAAGGGGCAGACCGAGGCAGGGCAGGTGCTGGGTATGACCCGCAGCCAGATCTTCTTTAAGGTCACGCTGCTGCAGGTCGTCAAGCGCATTCTGCCGCCCATGGGCAACGAGATCATCACGCTGGTCAAGGACACGTCGCTAGCCAACATCATCGCCAACAAGGATATCATCATGATGGCGAAGGAGTACGCCGCCAAGGGCTTGATCTGGCCGCTTTTCAGCACAGCTGTGTTCTTTTTGATTTTTGTCGGCGCACTGACGCTGCTGTTTGACCGGCTGGAAAAACGGCTGGAATATTTCCGGTAAGGGGGTGCGCAGATGGCATTATTACAAGTCGAGGACATCGGCAAGAGCTTCGGCGCCACCAAGGTGCTGGAAAATATTTCCTTTGACCTGCAAAAGGGCGAGGCGCTGGCGATCATCGGTTCCAGCGGTTCGGGCAAAACGACGCTGCTGCGCTGCCTGAATTTTTTGGAAACCGCCGACGCCGGGCGCATCATCGTGGGCGGCGAAACGCTGTGGGACGCCGCCGACAAAGGCACCCAAAGCGAGGAAGCCATCCGAAAAAAGCGGCTGCATTTCGGGCTGGTGTTCCAGAATTTTAACCTGTTCCCGCAGTACACGGCGCTGCAGAATATCACGCTGGCGGGAGAATTACTGGCGCGCGAGCGCCCCGATTACCGCCAGAACCGCCGCGCCGTCCACGCCGAGCTGGAAGCCCACGCCCGCGAGCTGCTGGCGCAAATGGGGCTGAGCGACCGCGCCGGGCATTACCCGCACCAGCTTTCGGGCGGGCAGCAGCAGCGCGTGGCGATTGCCCGCGCCTTGGCGCTGCACCCGGATATTTTGTGCTTTGACGAGCCGACCTCGGCGCTGGACCCGGAGCTGACCGGCGAGGTGCTGCGCGTTTTGCGCGAATTGGCGGACAACAAGACCACGATGATCATCGTGACCCACGAGATGAAGTTTGCCCGCGATGTGGCAGACCGCATTTTGTTTATGGACCACGGCGTGGTGGTCGAGCAGGGCGACGCGCGGCAGGTCATCGACCACCCGCAGGAGGAACGCACCAAGCAGTTTTTGTCCCATTACGGCGATTGAACGAGAAAAACAGAAGTACGATTTTGATGCGCCCGCTTTGCGGGCGCATTTTTTGTTAGGGAAAGCCTTCCCCATTTTTTTGCGCGGATACTTGCGGGTACGGCGGTTTGCGTCTATAATAGTAGTATATCAACTTTTTTAGGGGGTCACGTTTTGAGCGGGACTTTGTATCTGGTGGCAACACCCATCGGCAATCTGGACGATATGCCGCCCCGTGTGGCGGCGACCTTCGGCGCGGCGGATTTTATCGCGGCTGAGGATACCCGCGTCACGCTGCGGCTTTTGAACCATCTGGGCTTGAAAAAGCCGATGGTCAGCTATTACGAACACGCCCTGCACCACGGCGAGGCGATCTTGCAGCGCATTGAGGCGGGCGAAAACTGCGCGCTGTGCAGCGATGCCGGGATGCCCTGCATCAGCGACCCCGGCGAGCAGATCGTGCGCGAAGCCCACGAGCGGGGCATACGGGTCGTGCCGGTGCCGGGGGCGTCCGCCTGCGTGACGGCGCTGGCCGCCAGCGGGCAGCCCACCGCCCACTTTGTGTTTGAGGGCTTTTTGCCCGTGCCGAAAAAGGAGCGCCGTGCCCGGCTCGCCTTTTTGCAAAATGAAACCCGCACGCTGATTTTTTACGAAGCACCGCACAAACTGCGCACCACGCTGGACGATCTGGCTGCCACCTTTGGCGGCGGGCGCTCGGTCAGCTTGTGCCGCGAGCTGACCAAGCTGCACGAGGAGATCGTGAAAACCACCTTGGCAGAAGCGGTCGCCTACTACCAGCAAAACGACCCGCGCGGCGAGTATGTATTGGTGCTGGCGGGCGCTGACCCTGCCGACGCCGAGCCGGACGCTGCCCCCACGTTGGATGAGGTCGTTGCCACTGCCCGCGCCTTGCAGGCGGGCGGTATGCCCCCCGCTGCCGCCGCCAAACAGGCCGCCGCCGGGACGGGGTTCAGCAAGGGCGAAGTGTACAAAGCAATGCTGAAATAAGATAAAAGATAAGAGATAAAAGAGATTAAATTCGGAGTTTCGCCCACGGCGAAACATCCAAACAGACTGCCGCTTTTTTGTAACGTGCCGCCGCGGGCGGCACACCAAAATTTTTATCTTTTATCTATTCTCTATAAAAGGAGTTACTATGTCCGAAACCACCAAAATTCTGGTCGTGTCCGATGTACACGGTCGGCTGCGGGATCTGCGCTGGCTTTTGCAAAACGAAACCGCCGACGCTATGTTCTATCTCGGCGACGGGTTGTATGACCTGAACGCCGCGCTGACCCTGCGCAAGGAGCCGGTGCCGTACCCCATCTACCGCGTGGCGGGCAACTGCGATGCCGGCTACCCCGACCCCGCCGAGGGGCTGGCACCCTTTGCGGGCGTGCTGTTTTTTTACACCCACGGACACCACTACGGCGTAAAAATGGGTACCGACCGCTTGGCGGAATCCGCCGGGGAGCGCGGCGCCGATGTGGCGCTGTTCGGGCATACCCACCGCCGCGCACTGGTGCGGGGCATCGGCACGGCTGCCACCGTGTTCAACCCGGGCAGCCTGCGCGACGGCGGCAGCTACGGCGTTATCACCGTGACCGACGGCGAATGTCAATTTGGCTGGAGGAGGGTCCCGGAATTTTGAACCACAACCTGATTTACCTGCCCGAGGTCGGCAGCACCAACGCCTGGGCGAAAGAAAACTTAGACCGTTTTGCCGATGTGGGCGCGGTGTACTCGACCCACCAGACCGCCGGGCGCGGGCGCTTGGGGCGCACTTGGACGGACGCGCCCGGGCAGGGGCTGTATTATTCGGTGGTCATTAAAACGCCGCTGGCGCAGCCCGGCACGCTGCCGCTGTACGCCAGCCTTGCGGTGGCGAACACCCTAAAACAGCGCTACAACGTGGATTGTCAAATCAAATGGCCCAACGATCTGTTGCTGAACGGCAAAAAGATCGTGGGCATTTTGTGCGAAATTGCGCCCGACGGACACAGCATTGTCTGCGGCATCGGCTTCAATTTAGCGCAGCCGCAAAGCTATTTTACCGCGCAAAACCTGCCCCACGGCACCAGCCTGACCCTGCAGGGCGTGGCGGTTGACCCCGACACCGACCCCGCGTGGCTGGCGGCGTACCTGACCGAGGTGGGTTTCGGCACCGCGATGGCGGACTACGCCGCGCACGGGTTTGCCCCCTGCCGCGATGCCTACAAAGCCGCCTGCGTCAATTTGCAGCGCGCCGTGACCTACGACGGCGGGCAGGGCATCGCCCGCGACGTGGACGAGGACGGGCGTTTGGTCGTACATGATGACACCGGGGACGTGAAGGTGTTTACCGGCGAGGTCAGTGTGCGAGGGATTTACGGGAAGATTTGATTATATTCCCATAAGGAAAAAGCCTTTTACGGGTAGTAATGTAGGGCGCGTGTCTTGACCGCGCCGCACCGCTGGCTGCGCGCAGCGCATAAAATCGCGCCGAATGGCGCGTTATTTCCCAATACATCGTACTATCGGCTGGGTTGCAAGGAGGGGTCAAGACCCCTCCCTACAAACCTACCGAAAGTTTGCAATTGACCCAATAAGTTTATCAACAAACTAAGGGGAGTGCGCTTCGCGCACTCCCCTGTTTCTATTTGTCAAGCCTGTGTTTCCCGGGAAATCACACAATCTTCCTCGACTTGTGTACCCCGGTTTTTAAAAACTCGACCCATTCGGCAACGTTGACCGCGTGGTCGCCCAGGCGCTCCAGATATTTGCTGACCATAAACAGATCCAGCGCAGTGGCGGCGTCGTTTGGATTTTTGGCGATATACCGTGCAATTTCCTTGCCGATTTTGGCAAACATCGCGTCGCATTCATCGTCGGCGGCAACGACCTGCGCCGCTTCGGACAGATCCACCTGCACATACGCGCCGATGGCACGCTTGGTCATCTCCAGGGCGGCGGCGCCCATCTTGTCCAGATCGTCCATCACGCCGACGGCGGCGGCGCTTTCCGGCTCCAAATGCAGGGTGATCTCGGCAATGTCGCTGGCGTGGTCCGCCATACGCTCAATGTCGGTGACCATCTTCAGCGCCGTGGACACCTTGCGCAGGTCGGTGGCAACGGGCTGCTGGCGCAAGATCAGCGTCAGGCAGCGATGCTCGATCTCATGCTCGGCGGAGTCGATCTCATTGTCTTGGGCAATGACGCTGCGCGCCAGCTCGGTATCGTGGTTGCGCAGGGCGGTCATGGCGCTTTCGACCGCTGCGCCCGCCGCGTGACCCATCCGCGCCAGCAGGGTATCCAGCTCCAAAAGCTCGGCATCGTAGGCTTTGCGTCTGCTGTACATATTGTCCCCCTCCTTAACCGAAACGCCCGGAGATGTAATCCTCGGTGCGCTTGTCTGCCGGGGTGGAGAACAGGCGCTCGGTGTCGCCCATTTCCACCAGCTCGCCCAGCAGGAAAAATGCCGTCTTATCGCTGATTCGCGCCGCCTGCTGCATATTGTGCGTGACCATAACGATGGTGTATTTTTCTTTCAGCTCCATCGCCAGATCCTCGACCTTGCCGGTGGAAATGGGGTCCAGCGCGCTGGTCGGCTCGTCCATCAGCAAAACTTCCGGTTCGACCGCCAAGGCGCGGGCGATGCACAAGCGCTGCTGCTGCCCGCCCGAAAGCCCGAGCGCGCTCTTGTTCAGGCGGTCCTTGACCTCGTTCCAGATGGCGGCGCTGCGCAGCGACTGCTCGACGATTTCATCCAGCCGCGCCTTGCTGCGGATGCCGTGGGTGCGCGGACCGTAGGCGATGTTGTCGTAGATGGACATCGGGAAGGGGTTGGGTTTCTGGAACACCATACCCACGCGGCGGCGCAGGACGTTGACGTCCATTTTATCCTTGTAGATGTCGATGCCGTCCAGCAGGATATCGCCGGAAATGCGACAGCCCTCGACAAGGTCGTTCATACGGTTGAGGCTTTTCAAAAAGGTGGATTTACCGCAGCCGGACGGACCGATGAAGGCGGTGATCTGCTTTTCGGGGATCGCCATATTGATGTCTTTTAAGGCATGGAAGCTGCCGTAGTACAGATCCATGTCGCGGATCTCGAATTTATTCAAAGTGGACCTCCGATGTGTGTAAGTAAGAAGGGGTGTCAAAAATCACGTTCTTGGTCTATGGATGTGTAGGGGCGGGGCACGCCCCGCCCGCGACCGTATACCATAATGAATAGAATGGGTTGGCTTGTAGGGGCGGCATATATGCCGCCCGCCGCAGCCGTCCCGATAATGCGGTATATCGGCTAAACCGCACGGGACGCATATATGCGTCCCCTACAAACCTGCCGAAAGTTCGCAACCGTCCTATTCGATTTATAAACAAACTTATTGATTTCACTGTTTATTCGCGCTCAATTTCCGTGCCACCACGCCGCTGAAGGTATTGATGACCAGCACCAGCACCAGCAGCACCACGGCGGTGCCGTAGGTCTGGTTGATGTACAGCCCCTCGCTGGAAAGCAGGTACATATGCACCGCCAAAGTGCGGGTGGAGCTGAACACCGAGTTCGCCACCTTGGGCAAGGTGCTGGCGGTGTAGATCAGCGCGGCGGTTTCGCCCACGATGCGCCCCGTTGCCAGAATCACGCCGGACAAAACGCCGGGCATGGCGCTGGGCAGCACCACGCGGAACACCGTGCGCAGCTTGCCGGCACCCAAGCCGAAGCTGCCCTCGCGGTAGGAATCCGGCACCGCCAGCAGGGCTTCCTCGGTGGTGCGCATAATGACGGGCAGCACCATGATCGCCAGCGTAAAGGCGCCCGCCATCAGGCTGTAGCCCCAGTGCAGCGCATTGACAAAGAACAGCATACCGAACAAGCCGTACACAATGGACGGGATGCCCTGCAGCGTTTCGGTGGTGATGCGCACCAAGCGCACCAGCTTGCTGCCGCGCGGGGCGTACTCCACCAGCCAGATCGCCGCAAAAACGCCCAGCGGCGTGGCAATGACCAGCGAGAAGGCGGTCATAAACAGCGTGTTGATGAGCGCAGGCACCAGCGAAACATTGTCGGAGGTGTACTCCCACGCAAACAGCTCCGGCTTGAGGTTGGGGATGCCCATAACCAGAATGTACCCAATCAGGAACACCAGCACGGCGGCGGTCAGCAGCGCTGCCAGCCCCACAAGACCCCGCAGCACAGCTGCCTGAACGCGGGCAGCGGTGCGGTTTTTGCCGGCGGGCAGCACGGTCTGCACACGCGCCGGGGCGGCAGCGGTGCGGGCATTGGCGGTAACATCAGGCATGGTCGCCGCCTCCTTTCACAAGGCTGAAGCAAAGGTTGATGAGCAATATAAAGACGAACAGCACCACGCCGGTGGCGATCAGGCTTTCGCGGTGCAGGTCGGTAGCGTAGCCCATCTCCATAACGATGTTGGAGGTCATCGTGCGCAATCCCTTGAACAGCCCCTGCGGCATCCAAGTCTGGTTGCCCGCCACCATAACGACTGCCATCGTTTCGCCGACAGCACGCCCGATGCCCAAAATAATTGCCGACAGCACGCCGCTTTTTGCCGCGGGCAGCACCGCCGAAAAGACGCTGCGCTCATGCGTGGCACCCAAGGCAAGGCTGCCCTCGTAGTAGCTTTGGGGTACGGCGTCCAGGCTGGTTTTGCTGACCGTGATGACGGTGGGCAGGATCATAATGCCCAGCAGCACGCTGGCGGTGAACAGGCTCATGCCCTTGCCGCCCTTGATTTGCAAAACTTGGGTAAAGAACGGCGTTTTGACCATCGCCTGCACGGCGGGCACCAGCACGATCATACCGAAAAAGCCGTACACGACCGACGGAATGCCAGCCAGAAGCTGCACGGCGGGCAGCATAAAGCGGTTGATGCCGCGTGATGCAAAGCGCGACATATACACGGCGGTCAGCACGCCCAGCGGCACGCCGACGAGGATTGCCCCCGCCGTGACGTACACCGAGCCGAGGATCATCGGCAGGATGCCGTAGATGTCGCTGCCGGGTTTCCACGTTTTGCCCAGCAGGAATTTGAGCGGACCGATTTCAAACAGCGTAGGTATGCCGTTTGCGAACAGGAACACGCAGATCAGCACCACCGCCGCAATGGACAGGCAGGCGCAGAGGGTGAAAACGAATTTCATCAGGGTTTCGGTGAATTTCATATTTCTCAGACCTTCGGTGAATTTTATAAGCGGATGATTTTCAAATAATAAATAAGAAATAATAAATAAGAAATGTGGTGTGCCGCCTGCGGCGGCACGTTTTTACAACAAAGTGCGCCCCTTTTTGCGGGCAGTCCGGGGGCGTTTTCTCCGCCCTTGCACAACCTTATAAGGGGGCACTTGGTTTTTCAATGTTCCGCCAAGGGCGGAACTCCTATTTTATTATTTATTCTTTCTTATTTACTCAACCTCATCCCAAGTGGTGACCACGCCGACATAGATGCTCTTGATCTGGTCAACGGTCAGGTTCTCAACGGGGTTCTCGGGGTTGACGACAACCGCGATGCCGTCCATCGCCAGCACGGTTGCCTTGGCACCGGCTTCGGTTTCGCTGTCCTTCAGGTCACGGCTGGCAAGACCGATGGTGTAGCTGCCGTCCAGTGCGCCGGAAACACCGGTGGTGGAGTCGGTGGTCAGATGCTCGATCTCGGCGTTGGGGTTGACGGTTTTGTACGCTTCGACGAGCTTTTCCATCAAAGGTGCCACGCTGGAGGAGCCGCCCACGACGATCTTGCCGGCGGGCTGTGCGCTGGTGAAGGCTTCGCCCTCGCTGCCGATGTAGCCCTTGTCGGTGGCAAGTGCCTGACCGTCAGCGCTCAGGCAGTAGGCGATGAAGTCCACGGCAACGGGGTCGGTGGCGTCGCCGTTGGTGACGATGTTGAAGGGACGGGCAAGGGTGTAGCTGCCGTCCTTGACGGTGTCGGCACCCGCCTTGACGCCGTCCACGGTGACTGCCTTGACGGTGTCATTCAGCGAGCCAAGGCTGATGTAGCCGATGGCGGTGGGGTCATTGGCGACGGCGGTCATAACGCCGTTGGTGCTGCTCTGCACGGCGGCGGCTTCGGTCGTCATATCGACCTTTTTGCCGTCGGCATCCTTCTGCTCGACGCCGGTCAGCTCAATGAAAGCGCCGCGGGTGCCGGAGCCGTCCTCACGGGTGAACACAGCGATATCCTGCGCGGTGTCAAAGGCATCGGCGGCAGGGGCGGCAGACTCGACAGAGGAAGCCTCGGCGGAAGAAGCCTCGGAGGAGGCGGGGGCAGAGCCGCAGGCAGCCAGACTTGCCAGCATGGCGGCGGACAGCACAGAAGCGGTAATTACGTTATGTTTCATGATTCTTCTTTCTCACTTTCTGTTCCGGTCGGAACAACTTTATTGTAGCGCGGTTTCTGCGCCGCTGCGACCATGCGCGTGTACAATCGCCGTAAAGCTTTTGCAAAAAAATCCCCGCTCTTGCAAAAGAATTGTAAAGTTGGTAAAATCGAAGTGCAGGAACGTCAAGTGGTGAGGGGAAAATAAAAAACATTGTGCGGTTACAACAACCTAACGGGTATCCTGTAGGGGCGGCATATATGCCGCCCGTTGCAGCCAAACCGATAATGCGATATAACGGGCAAACCGCACGGAACGGTCAAGACCGTTCCCTACAAACCTGCCGGAAACGCCCTATCATCACGGGATATTGCAACAACAAAATTCACCACCCCGTAGGGGCGGGGCATGCCCCGCCCGCGACATAACGGCAACCGCTATTTACCGGGTTATTTGTAGGCACGGCTACTATGCCGCCCGTTGCAGCCATCCCGGTAATGCAACCCAACGGGCAAACGGCACGGAACGGTCAAGACCGTTCCCTACAAACCTGCCGGAAATAGGTGCCTTGCCTATAACTGCTTACCTCCCGGCTATTTGTAGGGAGGGGTCTTGACCCCTCCTTGCAATTTTGCAGCTACCGCAACTTCCCCCTTTTCTACCTTATATAAAGGAGCTTATATGGAATACATCATCCGTCCCATTGCGACCATTCACACGGATTTCCCCGATAAATTCGGCATCCCGCGCCAGAGTGGGCTTGTCAAAGAGCTGACCGCCCGCATCGTGCTGGAGCCGGAATACCGCGATCCCCACGCGCTGACCGGGCTGACCGAGTACAGCCATCTGTGGCTGATCTGGCAGTTTTCCACCGTAGCGCAGGAGTACGCCGCCGGGCGCAAATGGCGCCCCACCGTGCGCCCGCCGCGCTTGGGCGGCAATGTGCGGCGCGGCGTGTTTGCGACCCGCAGCCCCTACCGCCCCAACGCGCTGGGGTTGAGCTGCGTGGAATTGGTGGGCGTGGACGGCTGCGACATTTTGGTGCGCGGGGCAGATTTGCTGGATGGCACGCCGATTTTTGACATCAAGCCGTATCTGCCGTATGTGGATGCCCACCCGCAGGCGCGGGGGAGTTTTTCGGACATAACGGCGGATTACGCCCTGCAGGTGCAGTGCGACCCGGCGCTTTTGGAAAAGCTGCCCGCCGAAAAACGCGCGGGGCTATTGGGCGTTTTGCGCTCCGACCCGCGCCCGGCGTACCAGCACGACCCCGACCGCGTGTACAAATTGAGTTTCGGCGGGGCGGAGGTTTCGTTCCGGGTAGACAACGATACGGTGATCGTGGAGGACATAGAGTTAAGAGTTGAAAGTTAAGAGTTAAGATAAGGTGTGCCGCCCGCCGGGCGGCACATTTTTATAGTTACCATAAATCCGCGGGGTGCAGCGGTTTCTTTTCAATGTGCCCGCGCGGCGGGCACTCCTGATTTATTATTTATTATCTATTATCTATTATTTCATCCCGCCCTCCCCCGGCTTGTATCCAAAATCCTTTTTATCGTACCCCTTCCGTCCCAATTTCGCCCCGTTTTGTTCAATCTGGTCAAAATGCACACTTCACGCCAAAAAATATGTGCAACATTCTAAGAAAAACCCCTTTACGAACGGGGTCACTTTTTGGTACAATAAAGCTATGCAAAAGCGCTTTTCTGCAAGTGCGCCCGGAGCAAAATTTGGACGTATCTGCAAAAAGGCGTGGGCCTGTGCGGGTCCCCCGCACGGATTGCAAATCACTCTAATGAAAACGGAGGAAGAAAAATGCCCAGAGCAAAACAGTCTATGGATGGCAACACCGCGGCTGCGCATGTAGCTTATGCGTTTACCGATGTAGCTGCTATCTATCCTATCACCCCCTCCAGCCCTATGGCGGACACTGTTGACCAGTGGAGCGCCGCAGGTCTGAAGAACATCTTCGGCAACCAGGTCAAGGTTGTTGAGATGGAGTCCGAAGCCGGTGCCGCCGGTGCTGTGCACGGTTCTCTCGGAACCGGTGCTATCACCACCACCTTCACCGCTTCTCAGGGTCTGCTGCTGATGATCCCCAATATGTACAAGATCGCAGCCGAGCAGCTGCCCTGCGTCTTTGACGTGTCTGCCCGTACCGTCGCCACCCAGTCCCTGAACATCTTCGGTGACCACAGCGACGTTTACGCTACCCGTCAGACCGGTTTCGCCATGCTGTGCGAAACCAACCCCCAGGAAGTTATGGACCTGTCCCCCGTGGCGCATCTGTCTGCCATCGAGGGTCGCGTTCCCTTCGTCAACTTCTTTGACGGTTTCCGTACCTCCCACGAGATCCAGAAGATCGAGAAGTGGGACTACGAGGATCTGAAGGAAATGTGCAACATGGAAGCCGTTGAGCAGTTCCGTGCCGAGGCACTGAACCCCGAGCATCCCAAGATGCGCGGCTCCCACGAGAACGGCGACGTTTTCTTCCAGCATCGTGAAGCCTGCAACTCCGCCTACGAGGCTCTGCCCGCCGTAGTCGAGAAGTACATGGCCAAGATCAACGAGAAGCTGGGCACCAACTACGACCTGTTCAACTACTACGGCGCTCCCGATGCTGACCGCGTCATCATCGCCATGGGCTCCATCTGCGACGTTGCCGAGGAAGTTGTTGACTACCTGACCGCCAAGGGCGAGAAGGTCGGTCTGATCCTGGTTCGTCTGTATCGTCCTTGGGTTTCCTCCGCTCTGCTGAAGGTCCTGCCCAAGACCGCCAAGAAGGTTGCCGTTCTGGACCGCACCAAGGAGCCCGGCTCTCTGGGCGAGCCTCTGTATCTGGACGTTGCCACCACCCTGCGCGAAGCCGGCTTGAACGACATCGTGCTGACCGGCGGTCGTTACGGTCTGGGCAGCAAGGACACCCCGCCGTCCAGCGTTTTCGCGGTTTACACCGAGCTGGCGAAGGATGCTCCCAAGCCCCGCTTCACCCTGGGCATCACCGACGACGTGACCAACCTCAGCCTGCCTGAGGTCAAGCCCGCCCCCATCACCTCCGCCCCCGGCACCAAAGAGTGCAAGTTCTGGGGTCTGGGCGGTGACGGTACCGTCGGCGCCAACAAGAACTCCACCAAGATCATCGGCGACCATACCGACAAGTACATTCAGGCGTACTTCCAGTATGACTCCAAGAAGACCGGCGGTGTGACCATCAGCCACCTGCGTTTCGGCGACAAGCCCATCCGCAGCCCCTACTACATCAACCAGGCTGACTTCGTTGCCTGCCACAACCCCGCCTACATCCACATGGGCATGAAGATGGTGCAGGACGTTAAGCCCGGCGGCGTCTTTATGATCAACTGCCAGTGGAGCGACGCTGAGCTGGACGAGCATCTGAATGCTGCCGACAAGAAGTACATTGCCGACAACAACATCCAGCTGTACACCATCAACGCCATCGACAAGGCGATCGAGATCGGTATGGGCAAGCGCACCAACACCATCCTGCAGTCTGCCTTCTTCAAGCTGGCTGACGTTATGCCCATCAACGACGCTGTTGACTTCATGAAGGCCGCCGCCAAGAAGAGCTACGGCAAGAAGGGCGACGCCGTTGTTGAGATGAACTGGAAGGCTATCGACGCCGGTCTGGACGCTGTCCACAAGGTCGAAGTCCCCGAGAGCTGGCACAACCCCGCTCCCGATGCTGCCCCCAAGGCACTGAAGGGACCCGATGCGTTGGTCAAGCAGATCCGCAACGTCATGGAGCCTATCTCCCGTATGGACGGCGACAGCCTGCCTGTTTCCGCCTTTACCGCCAACGCCAACGGCGAGTGGGAGCAGGGTGCTTCCGCTTACGAGAAGCGCGGCACCGCCGTTATGGTTCCCGAGTGGAACGCCGAGAAGTGCATCCAGTGCAACCAGTGTGCCTTCGTGTGCTCTCACGCCACCATTCGTCCCTTCTGCCTGACTGTCGATGAGGCTGCTGCCGCCCCCGCTTCCACCAAGCTGGCGGACACCAAGCCCAAGGCAAGCGAGTACAAGTACACCATGGCTGTTTCTCCTCTGGACTGCATGGGCTGCGGCGAGTGCGTCACCGTCTGCCCCACCAAGGCCATCGAGATGAAGCCGCAGGAGAGCCAGTCCGAGCAGCAGGCTGCTTTCGACTACTGCGTCGAGAACATCCGCAAGAAGGACAACATCCCCGGCGTTGTGTCCGAGGTTTCCGTCAAGGGTTCTCAGTTCAACCAGCCGCTGCTTGAGTTCTCCGGCTCCTGCGCAGGCTGCGCCGAGACCTCCTATGCCCGCCTGATCACCCAGCTGTTCGGCGAGAAGATGTTCATCTCCAACGCCACCGGCTGCTCCTCCATCTGGGGTGGTACCGCTTCCATCAGCCCGTACACCACCAACAAGGAGTCCGGTCACGGTCCCGCTTGGATCAACTCCCTGTTCGAGGACAACGCCGAGCATGGTCTGGGTATGCAGATCGGTTACGAGACCGTCCGCGCCAACCTGATCACCAAGGTCGAGGCCCTGAAGGGCAAGAACGCTGAGCTGGATGCTGTCATCGACAACTTCCTGGCTACCAAGAACAACACCAAGGCCAACGACGCTCCCGCCAAGGCTTTGATCGCTGCTCTGGAGGCCTGCGGCTGCGCCGAGGCTCAGGAGATCCTGAAGGACAAGCAGTACCTCGCCAAGAAGAGCTTCTGGATCTTCGGCGGCGACGGCTGGGCTTACGATATCGGTTACGGCGGTCTGGACCACGTCCTGGCTTCCGGTCACGATGTCAACGTTATGGTCTTCGACACCGAGATGTACTCCAACACCGGCGGACAGGCTTCCAAGGCCTCCAACATCGGTGAGGTCTGCCAGTTCGCTGCTGCCGGTAAGGAAATCAGCAAGAAGAGCCTGGCCGAGATCTGCATGACCTACGGCTACATCTACGTTGCTCAGATCGCTCTGGGCGCCAATATGGCTCAGGCTGTCAAGGTCATCGCCGAGGCCGAGGCTTACCCCGGTCCTTCTCTGATCATCGGCTACGCTCCCTGCGAGCTGCACGGTGTTAAGGGCGGTATGACCAACTGCCAGAACGAGATGAAGAAGGCTGTTGAGGCCGGTTACTGGAACCTGTTCAGCTTCAACCCCGCCAACAAGGCCGAGGGCAAGAACCCCTTCACCCTGACCTCCAAGGCCGGCGATATGGACAAGTATCAGGACTTCCTCGCCAACGAAACCCGTTACAGCCGCCTGTCCCGCGCCTTCCCCGATCGCGCCAAGGAACTGTTCGAGAAGAACCAGGCTGCTGCCGACGCCCGCTTCACCCACCTGAGCAAGCTGGTCGAGCTGTACAAATAATTTTGTATAGCCGTTCCATCACGGCATAAATTTGCCCCCAACCGCAAGGTTGGGGGCAATTTTTGTTTATAGATAAGAGATAAAAGATAAAAGATAATAAATAAGGTGGAGTTTGCGCCCAAAGGGCGCAAACAAAAACATAATCCGTAGGGGCGGGGTATGCCCCCGCCCGCGACATAACGGCAACTGCTATTTACCGGGTTATTTGTAGGGGCGGCATATATGCCGCCCGTTGTAATCGTCCCGGTAAATCGACCTGATGGGTAAATCGCACGGAACGGTCAAGACCGTTCCCTACAAACCTACCGGTAATGCCGAACCATCACGGAATTATGCGGCAACAAAAATTATTGCACGGTAGGGGCGGGGCACGCCCCGCCCGCGACATAACGGCAACCGCTATTTACCGGGAAAACCGCACGGCGGGGTGGGGTCACCCCGCCCTACAGGGCAATAAAAAATGTGCCGTCCAAAGGGCGGCACACCTTATCTTAACTCTGAACTCTTAACTCTAAACTCTGCCAATTATATCGGCATAACGTAGCTTTGCAGCGCCCAGATCGCCAGCACCACAATGCCCAAGGCAATGCGGTACCAACCAAACGCCGTGAAGGTGTGCTTTTTGACGTAATCCATCAGGAAACGGATCGCCAGCAGGGACACCACAAACGCCACCACGCAGCCGACCAGCAGCGCGGCAAGCTCGGGCGCGGCAAACACCCCGCCCTTGGCAAGGAACTTGACCAGCTTCAGCCCGGACGCGCCCGCCATAACGGGGATTGCCAAAAAGAAGGTGAACTGCGACGCGGCGGCACGGCTCAGCCCGCACAGCAAGCCGCCCAGAATGGTGGCGCCGCTGCGGGATGTACCGGGAATCAGCGCCAGCACCTGCCACATACCGATGATCAGCGCCTGCTTGTAGGTGATGCGGCTGAGCTTGGTGGTGGTTGCCACGCGGGGACGGCGCTCCACCAAAATGAACGCTATACCGTAAACGATCAGCATCACGGCGACGACCACGCTGTTATAAAAATGCGCGTCCATCCAGTCGTCCAGCAAAAGCCCCAGCACGGCGGCGGGCAGGCACGCCACAATAATTTTGCACCACAGCTTGATGACCGGCCAGCGGAAATGCTTGGCAAAGCCGGTATCGCGCCCGTTATCGCCGCAGAAGGGCCACAGCTTTTTGAAGTACAGCACCACGACCGCCAGAATGGCGCCCAGCTGAATGACCACGCGGAACATCTCCATAAACGCATCGCTGAAACTGAATTTCAGCACCTGCTCCGCCAGGATCATATGCCCCGTGCTGGAGATGGGCAGCCATTCGGTAATGCCCTCGATGATGCCGTACACCACCGAGCGCAAAATATCAAAAAACACGCTCATAAAAATTGCCTCCTTTGTACAGGGCAATACCGCATAATTCTAAGTGCCGATACGGCGAGCGAGGTGCGGCAGCTGCTAAGCCAAAAGCGCAGATAATACTGGATGTCTTATCGAGCATTTTGGCAACGCAGATGCCGTGCCGCAGCCGCCGGAGCGGTGCTTAAGCCGTAAGGCGGGAATTGTGCGGTATTGCCATAGTTACTATCATACCATAAAACCGGAAAAGGGGAATACCTTTTTGCAATTTTACAACTTTTTTCGCAAATGAGGGGCAAAACGTACAAAACCCGCTTGCCGTTTTCGTTCAATACCACTATAATAAAGATACGATTTGGGGGGATTTGTATGTTTACAACCGTATTGTTTGACCTCGACGGCACGCTGCTGAACACGCTGGACGACTTGGCGGACTCTGCCAACCGCGTCTGCGCTGCCCACGGCTGGGCGCAGCACACCAAGGACGAGTACCGCTATTTTGTGGGCAACGGCATCCCGAAATTGGTCGAGCGCTTCAGCCCCGAAACGGCACGCGACCCCGCCACCCTTGCCGCCACGCTGGCGGAATTCGGCGCGGTGTACGGCGCACATATGCACGACAAGACCGCCCCTTACCCCGGTATGCCGGAACTTTTGCACAATTTGCGGCAAAACGGTGTAAAAATGGCGGTATTTTCCAACAAGGCGGACGAATTTGCGGGCGCTGTGGTGGAACGCTATTTCGGCAAGGGCTTGTTTGAGATCGTGCGCGGCGCACTGCCGGACGTACCCACCAAGCCCGCGCCCGAGGGGACCCGCGCCCTGATGCGCAGCTTGGGGGTGGACCCCGCCGCCGACAAGATTTTGTATGTGGGCGACAGCAACGTGGACGTGCAGACCGCCCACAACGCCGGGCTGCCCTGCTGCGGCGCTTTGTGGGGTTTCCGCACCCGAGAGGAGCTGGAGCAGGAGGGCGCGGAGTATTTGGCGAAGGATTGCAGGGAACTGGAAGAAATCATACTTGCCAAATAAGAAATAATAAATAAGAAATAAGAAAATCGGTGCGCCTGACGGCGCGTTCTCACGATATATCGCATTAGTGGTTAGGCTGCACGGAACGGTCGAGACCGTTCCCTACAAACCTGCCGGAAACGCCGAACCATCACGAGGTTGTGCGGCAACAAAAATTAACCAGCCTGTAGGGGCGACCATTGGTCGCCCGCCAACTTGGCGCAGCATCGCATTTTCCGTGGCGGTTTTCTCACAAGGCAAACCGGCACGGGCGAGCAATGTGTATAGAGTAGTAACATAGGTAACAGGTAGAGAAGAGACATAGGTAACAGTTTTTTGC
>CAKTAS010000025.1:0-18047 GCA_934529095.1 uncultured Gemmiger sp.
TGGTGCGACAAGGGGTATTTCCATACCCAGATCGACCGCAGCAAAAAGCCCTTTACCATCGTAATGCCCCCGCCGAACGTTACCGGTCAGCTGCATATGGGTCACGCCATGGACGAAACCTGGCAGGACATCCTGACCCGCTACAAGCGTATGCAGGGCTACGCCGCCCTGTGGGTACCCGGCACTGACCACGCCTCCATTGCCACCGAGGCGAAGGTCGTTGCCAAAATGCGCGAGGAAGGTCTGACCAAGGAGATGGTCGGCCGCGACGGCTTTCTGGAGCGTGCCTGGGACTGGAAGAACACCTACGGCAACCGCATTGTCAGCCAGCTGAAAAAGCTGGGCTGCTCCTGCGACTGGCAGCGCGAGCGCTTTACCATGGACGAGGGCTGCTCTGACGCCGTGAAGGACGTTTTTGTGCGTCTGTACAACGAGGGGCTGATCTACCGCGGCAACCGTATGGTCAACTGGTGCCCTCACTGCAACACCTCCATCTCGGACGCCGAGGTCGAGTACGAGAGCAAGGACGGGCATTTCTGGCACCTGCTGTATCAGGTCAAGGAAACCGGCGAATATCTGGAGCTGGCGACCACCCGCCCCGAAACCATGCTGGGTGATACCGCCGTGGCCATCAACGAGGCAGACCCCCGCTATGCCCACCTGCACGGCTGCCATGTCATTCTGCCGCTGGTCAACCGGGAGATCCCCATCGTCTGCGACGAACACGCCGATATGGAAAAGGGCACCGGCGTCGTGAAGATCACCCCCGCCCACGACCCCAACGACTTTGAGGTCGGCAAGCGCCACGACCTGCCGATGATCCGCGTTTTGACCTATGACGGTCATATGACCGGCGCTGCCGAGAAGGCTGCCGCCGATGCCGAGCGCGCCGCCGGGCGTGCCGCCGCCGATGAGCCGGAGGTTCTGGACTGCGGCAAATACGCCGGTATGACCGCGCTGGAAGCCCGCAAGGCACTGCTGGCTGATCTGGAAGCCTGCGGCGCTTTGAAGGAAACCGAGCCGCTGACCCACGAGGTCGGCACCTGCTACCGCTGCCATTCCGTCATTGAGCCGATGGTTTCCAAGCAGTGGTTCGTCAAGATGGAGCCGCTTGCCAAGCCCGCCATTGAGAGCGTGGAAAAGGGCGAGATCAAATTTGTGCCGGAGCGCTTTACCAAGAACTACATCAACTGGATGAAGGGCGGACGCGATTGGTGCATCAGCCGCCAGCTGTGGTGGGGGCATCAGATCCCCGCCTGGTACTGCGACGACTGCGGCGAAACCGTGGTTGCCAAAGACGCCCCCTGCACCTGCCCCAAGTGCGGCGGCAGCAAGCTGACCCAGGACCCCGACACGCTGGACACCTGGTTCAGCAGTGCGCTGTGGCCCTTCTCCACCTTGGGCTGGCCCGACGAAAACGCCGAGGATTACCGTTACTTCTACCCCACCAACACGCTGGTGACCGGGTATGATATCATCGGCTTCTGGGTTTCCCGTATGATCTTCTCGGGTCTTGCCTACACCGGCAAAGCCCCGTTCGACACCGTGCTGATCCACGGCATCGTGCGCGACAGCCAAGGGCGCAAGATGTCCAAATCCTTGGGCAACGGCATTGACCCGCTGGAAGTCATTGAGCAGTACGGCGCGGACGCGCTGCGCCTGATGCTGATCGTTGGCTCCACCGCGGGCAATGATATGCGTTACAGCGACGAAAAAGTGCTGGCAGCCCGCAACTTTGCCAACAAGCTGTGGAACGCCTCCCGCTTTGTGCAGATGAACCTGCCCGAGGATTTCCAACCCGGTCTGCCTGAGGAAGCCCTGCTGGATATGAGCGACAAATGGGTGCTGTCCGAGCTGGCAAAGGTCGCCGCCGATGCGTCCGCCAATCTGGACAAGTACGAGCTGGGTCTGGCTGCCGAAAAGATCGAGAACTTTATCTGGGAAGTGTACTGCGACTGGTACATTGAAATCTGCAAGGCCCGCCTGAACAGCGAGGACGCGCAGGCTGCCGACACCGCCCGCAAGGTGCTGGTGTATGTGCTGGACAAGGCACTGAAGCTGCTGCACCCCTTTATGCCCTTTATCACCGAGGAAATTTATCAGGCTCTGCCCGGCAGCGCCGAAACCATTATGACCCAGAAGTGGCCCGGCGATGAGAATATGCCGGTTTGGGCGGATGAGTGCGCCGACTTTGAAAAGCTGATGGACTACATCAAGGCGGTCCGCGCGATGCGCGCCGAGATGAACGTCCACCCCGCCAAAAAGACCACGATGGTGATCGAAACCGCCAGCCCCGCCGCCTTTGAAAAGGGCGGTGCCTATCTGGCACGCTTTGCCTTTGCCACCGATGTGACCGTGACCGACAAATACACCGGCACCACCGAGGGTATGGTCAACGTTGCCACCCCCGACGCCAAGGGCTTTATCCCGATGATGGAGCTGATCGACCGCGAGAAGGAGCTGGCACGCCTGAACAAGGAGCTTGCCAAGGCGGAAAAAGAGCAGGGTATGTTTGAAAACCAGCTGAAGAACCCCAAGTTTGTGGAAAAAGCCCCCGCCAAGCTGGTGGAGGAAACCCGCGCCAAGCTGGCTGCCGCGCAGGAAAAGGCCGCCAAGATTCACGAGAGCATCGCCGCATTGGGTTGATTTTTGCCGCGTATATCGTAATGTTTAAAAAGGGAGAGGACGAGAGGTCCTCTCCCTTTTTCAGGTTGTTGATAAAACCAATGGGGTGGTTGCGGCGGGCGGCATAGTAGCCGTACCTACGGATTACCCGCAAAATTGTCATTACGGCAAAACCGCGGGCGGGGCTTGCCCCGCCCCTACCGCGCGATGCATTTTTATTGCCCTGTAGGGCGGGGTGACCCCACCCCGCCCGTTTTTATACCGCGCACGCAAAAAGCCCCCGGAACGCCTGCGTTCCGGGGGCAACTCGTTACAGCACAATAATACGCAATGGATATATAAGGTAAGTAATTACAACCTGTAATTATTTCTTACGGTTCTTCTTGCCGGTGGTCTTTTGGGCAGCGGACTTGACAGCCTTGACGGTTTCCTCAACCACGGGCTTCACAGTCTTGACAGCCTGCTCGACAACGGGCTTGGCAGCCTTGGCAGCCTGCTCAACAACGGGCTTGGCGGTCTTGACGGTTTCCTCGACAACGGGCTTCACGGTCTTGGCAGCCTGCTCGACAACGGGCTTGGCAGCCTTGACGGTTTCCTCGACGACGGGCTTCACGGTCTTGACGGTTTCCTCGACAGCCTTGGCAGCCTTCTTGGCGGCGGGCTTCTTGGCGGCAGCCTTGACAGCCTTGGTCACTTCCTCGGCGGCGTTCTCGGCAGCGGCGGTCAGCTCAGCCTTCGCCTTGGCGGCGCTGGCCTTGGCGCTGGTCTTGGGCTTGCGGGTGACCTCGGCGATGGTCCAGAACTGGTTGTCGCCGTTGACGTCAGCCCAAATCTGCAGGGCGGTGCCGTTGTCGGCGGTCATACCGGCGTCCAGCAGCTTGCCGGCGAGGTTGGACTTGATCTTAACGCGGCCGTCGTTGGTCGGCTCAACCACCCACAGCTGGCTGCTGGCGGGGGCGCCTTCCCACTGGTGAACGCGGGTGCCGTCGCTGACGCCGCCCATATTCAGGTCCAGCATCTTGCCGGTAAAGCGGTTCTGCAGGCGGTAAACGCCGTCGCCTGCGGCGACAAAGCCCCACTGCTGCCACTCGACATTGGCGTTGTCCCACAGCTGGATCTTGGCGCCGTTGTCCATATTGAAGTCAGCGACTTCCATCACTTTGCCGTTAGCGGCGCTGATGGTATAAAACTTGCCGTCTGCGATGACGGTCTGGGTCATTTTCTTCTTGGTTGCCATAATGGCTCTCCTCCTTATATAACGGCGGACGGCGCGGGATGCGGCGTCCGGCGGGTAAAGCAACACGGTTTTTGCGTGTCTACGTGTACTATTATAACCACTTTTTACCAATCCGTCAACTTTTTCGCGTTAATGCGGCATTTTACACAAAAAAACCGGGATGGTGTCAATCCATCCCGGTAATTTTGTTTGATTCGATCACGAATTTTCGGCAAAATTCCCCGTGTAGAGCGTATAATACTTACCCTTTTGGGCAATCAGCTCGTCGTGGGTGCCGCGCTCAATAATGCGTCCCTGCTCCAGAACCATAATGCAGTCGGAGTTGCGCACGGTGGACAGACGGTGCGCAATGACAAAGGTCGTGCGCCCGTACATCAAGCCGTCCATACCCTGCTGCACCAGGCGTTCGGTGCGGGTGTCGATGCTGGAGGTCGCCTCGTCCAGAATCAGCACGGGCGGGTCGGCAACGGCAGCGCGGGCAATCGCCAGCAGCTGGCGCTGACCCTGGCTGAGGTTGGTGCCGTCGCCGGTCAGCATTGTGTTGTAGCCATCTGGCAGGCGGCGGATGAACTCGTCCGCGTTCGCCAGCTTGGCGGCGGCGCGGCATTCCTCATCGGTGGCAGTCAGGCGTCCGTAGCGGATATTTTCCAGCACGGTGCCGGTGAACAGGTGGGTGTCCTGCAGCACGATGCCCAAGGAGGCGCGCAGGTCGCTCTTGCGGATGTGGGTGATGTCGATGCCGTCGTAGTGGATGGCGCCCTTTTGGATGTCGTAGAAGCGGTTGATCAGGTTGGTGATGGTCGTCTTGCCCGCGCCGGTGGAGCCGACAAAGGCGATCTTCTGCCCGGGACGCCCGTACAAATTGACGTCGTGCAGTACAATTTTTTCGGGGTAGTAGCCAAAGTCCACATTCTCAAAGACGATGTCGCCCTTCAGCTCGCGGTAGTCGGCGGTGCCGTCGGCATTGACGCGCTTCCACGCCCACAGGTTGGTGCGCTCGTCGGTTTCGGTGACGCTGTCATCCACCAGACGCTTGGCGTTGACCAGCTTGACCTGCCCTTCATCGATTTCGGGCTTTTCGTCCATCAGGGCAAAGACGCGCTGACCGCCCGCCAACGCCATAATGACCGAGTTGAACTGCATGGAGATCTGGCTGATGGGCATATTCAGGCTGCGGTTGAAGGTCAAAAAGCTTGCCAGCTTGCCCAGCGTCAGCCCGCCGACGCCGCCCAGCGCCAGCGCACCGCCGATCATCGCCGCCAGCACATAGGACAGGTTGCCCAGCTGGGTATTGACGGGACCGCCAAGGTTGGCGTAGCGGTTTGCCTTGTCGGCGCTTTCAAACAGGGCGTCGTTCAGCTCGTTGAACTGCTGGATGGCTTCGTCCTCGTGGCAGAACACCTTGACGACCTTCTGCCCGTTCATCATTTCCTCAATAAAGCCGTTGACAGCGCCGAGGTCGCGCTGCTGCGCCACAAAGTATTTGCCGGAATTGCCGGTCAGGTACTTGGTCGCCAGCAGCATAACGCCGACCATAATCAATGTCACCAGCGTCAGCAGCGGGCTGAGCATAATCATAGAAACCAACACGCTGACGACCATAATGCTGCTGTTGAACAGCTGCGGGATGCTCTGGCTGATCATCTGGCGCAGGGTGTCGGTATCGTTGGTGTAGATGGACATAATGTCGCCGTGGGCGTTGCGGTCAAAATACTGGATGGGCAGCGTCTGCATATGGGTGAACAGATCGTCGCGCAGACGCTTCAGCGTGCCTTGGGTGACGTACGCCATAATGCGCGCCTGCGAGAAGTTGGCGATGATGCCGCAGATGTAGAAGGCGGCGGTGCGTCCGATGGCAGCCGCCAGACCGGAGAAATCGCTGCTTTGCTCTGCCAGCAGGGGCAGAATGTAGTTGTCGATGAGCTTTTGCATAAACAGCGTGCCCTGCACGGTAGCCAGCACGCTGACGACGATGCAGACGCCTACCGCCACCATGGCGGCGGTGTAGGTTTCGCCGACGTAGCGCATAATGCGCATAAAAATTTTGCCGGGGTTTTCGACCTTGGGGCGGGGTCCGCGGGCGCCGCCGGGACCGACCTTAACCACCTTTGCTTTTTCTGCCATTATGCCTCGCCTCCTTTTTCGTCAAAGTCGCCGGAGCCTTGGGTCTGGCTGTTGTACACTTCCTGATAGATGGGGTTGGTTGCCAGCATCTCGGCGGGTGTGCCGAAGCCGCTGACGCGGCCGCCGTCCAGCACCAGCACCTTGTCGGCGTTCTCGACGCTGGAAATGCGCTGCGCAATGATAAACACCGTCGTGCCGGGAATTTTTTCCGTGAAGGAACGGCGGATCTTGGCGTCGGTGGCGGTATCCACCGCGGAGGTGGAGTCGTCCAGGATCAAAATCTTGGGCTTTTTCAGCAGGGCGCGGGCAATGCACAGGCGCTGCTTCTGACCGCCGGACACGTTCGCGCCGCCTTGGTCGATGTGGGTTTCGTACTTGTCGGGGAAGCGCTCGATAAATTCATCGGCGCACGCCTGCTTGCAGGCATCCTCCAACTCCTGCTGGGTGGCATTTTTGTTGCCCCAGCGCAGGTTGTCGGCAATGGTGCCGCTGAACAGCTCGTTTTTCTGCAAGACCATCGCCACGCTGTTGCGCAGGGTGTCCAGGTCGTAGCTGCGCACGTCCTCGCCGCCGATGTAAACGTGACCGGCGGTGGTGTCGTACAGGCGGGGCAGCAGCTGCACAAGGCTGGTCTTGGAGCTGCCGGTGCCGCCGATGATGCCCACGGTTTCGCCGGAGCGGATGTTCAGCGAGATATCGCTCAGCACATCGCGCCCGTCCTCCTTATAGCGAAAGCAGACGTGGTCAAAGCGCACCGCGCCGTTCTTGACCTCCGTCAGGGGCTTGTCGCAGTTGGCAAGGGTGCTTTGCTCGGTCAGCACCTCGCTGATGCGGCGGGCGCTGGCGGCGGACATGGTGATCATAACAAAGACCATCGACAGCATCATCAGGCTGGTCAGGATGTTCATGCAGTAGGTCAGCATGGACATCAGCTCGCCGGTGGTGAACTCGGTCGCGCCGGACAGCACGATCATCCGCGCGCCCAGCCATGAGATCAGCAAAATGCAGGTGTAGACGGTCGCCATCATCAGGGGCGCGTTGTAGGACAGGACTTTTTCTGCCTTGAGCAGCAGCTGCTGCACGTTGCCGGAGGCTTTTTTGAACTTTTCGCTCTCAAAATCCTCGCGCACATACGCCTTGACCACGCGGATGGCGGAAACGTTTTCCTGCACGCTCTCGTTCAGGTCGTCATATTTTTTGAAGGCGTCCGAGAAGTAGCGGCTGGCGCGGGTCATAATGATGACCAGACAAATACCTAAGAAAATAACGGCAACCAGATAAATTCTGGCAAGCCCCGCGTGGATGGAGAACGCCATACACATGGCAATGATCATGCTGGCGGGCGCGCGGATCGCCATACGCAAAATCATCTGGTAGGCGTTTTGCAGGTTGGTGACGTCGGTGGTCATACGGGTGACCAAGCCGGCGGTGGAAAATTTGTCAATGTTGGCAAAGCTGAAGGTCTGGATATTTTGGAACATCGAACGGCGCAGGTTGCGGGCGTAGCCGGTGGAGGCCTTTGCCCCCAGCACGCCGCCCATAACGCCGAAGAACAGACCCACGGCGGCTGCCACGATCATCCAGCCGCCAACGCGGTAGATGACGGACAGGTTGCCGGCGGTGACGCCGTCGTCAATGATGGTGGACATCAGCTTCGGCAGGATCATCTCCATGATGACCTCGCCGATCATACAAACAGGCGTCAGAACGGAAACCAGACGGACGCCTTTTGTTTCTTTGGCAAGTGTGTTCAGCAAATCTCGTTACTCCTTTCTTATTCCGGCAGAGGTTCCCAGGATGTTCTGCGCATTTTGCAAGAGGACATCCAGCCCCCGGCGCATCGCCGCCAGCTCCTGCTGCGAAAGCCCTGCCTGCAGCTCGGTTTCGTAGCGGTCGATGGTATCGTGTACGCGGTCGTGGTAGGCAACGCCCTTGGGGGTCGCCTGCAGCCGTTTAAGGCGGGCATCCTTTTGCACGGCGCTGCGGGTGATCAGCCCCGCCTGCTCCATATTTTGCAGCATGGAAGTGACGCTGGAACGCTGGATATGCAGCCATTTTTCAATGTCGCGCTGGTAGAGGTCGCTGCCCTCGCGGTTGGCGGCGACAATGCGCCCCAGCACCATGCCCTGTATGCCGCCCAGCTCGGGGGCGACCTCCGCCGAAACGCGGGCGTCCAAGGCGCGGCGGATGGTGCGGGAAACCTCTGACACCAAGGCGCCGACGTGTTCTGCCTTGCAGTCGGGGCAATCGGGTGCGGTGTTTGGTTGGTTGCTCGTTGAAAATCACCTGCTTTTCTGTTGCGGCTGCGGTTTGGCGCAAGCTGTTCGGTTGCGAATTGTTCAGTTTCTAACTGTTTGAAAACGTACAATAAGAGTATACCATCAACCGGGCGAAAGTCAAGCTGTGATTTCTTGCGCAGATTCTTGCAAATATTGCGGGGAGCCGCAAAAGCCTTCCCCCTTGGGGGAAGGTGGCGCGCCTGCGCGCCGGATGAGGGGCGAACGTCCGGCAGGCTCCCCCTCATCAGTCACCTGCGGTGACAGCTTCCCCCAGAGGGGGAAGCCAAAAAAGCGCCGCCCCTCCGCAGCGCAGAGGGGCGGCGCATAAGCGTTTGCCGGATCAGAAAATCAGAAATCGACCTCCGTGTCGTAGTAGCAGCACTTCAGCAGCTTTTCCATCTCTTCCTGATTGGGCTGGCGGGGGTTGGAGCCGGTGCAGGCGTCGGCAATCGCGTTCTTGGCGATCTCGGGCAGGCGCTCCAGGAAAACGTTCTCCGGCACAAAGCCCTGCTCGCAGGGGTAAGAGTCGGGACCGTAGTGGGCGATGCAATGCGGGATGTTGAGGTCGTCGTTCATACCGCGCAGGTACTTGATCAGCAGCTCGACCTTCTCGTCATCGTTGCTGCCGCCGAGGTGCATCTTGTCGGCAATGACGCCGTAGCGCGCCTTGGCAGTGGGGTCCTTGGCGTTGTAGGCAATGACCTTGGGCAGGTACATAGCGTTGGCGGCGCCGTGGATGATGTGGGCGCCGTAATCGGCAAAGGCAGCGCCGGTCTTGTGCGCCATACTGTGGACGATGCCCAGCAGCGCGTTGGAGAACGCCATACCTGCCAGGCACTGTGCATTGTGCATAGCATCGCGTTTTTCCATATCGCCGTTGTAGCTGCCGACGAGGTCAGCCTGAATCATCTCAATGGCGTGCAGCGCCAAGGGATCGGTAAAGTCGCAGTTGGCGGTGGAAACATACGCTTCGATCGCGTGGGTCATGGCGTCCATACCGGTGTGGGCGACCAGCTTTTTGGGCATGGTGTGCGCCAGCTCGGGGTCAACGATGGCGACGTCGGGGGTGATCTCAAAGTCCGCGATGGGATACTTGATGCCCTTGTCGTAGTCGGTGATGATGGAGAAGGCGGTCACCTCGGTCGCGGTGCCGGAGGTGGAGGAAATGGCGCAGAAGTGTGCCTTGCGGCGCAGCGGCGGGATGCCGAAAACCTTGCACATTTCTTCAAAGGTGATGTCGGGATACTCGTACTTGATCCACATCGCCTTGGCAGCGTCGATGGGAGAACCGCCGCCGATGGCAACGATCCAGTCCGGCTCGAACTTCAGCATTGCTTCGGCGCCCTTCATCACGGTGGTGACGGAGGGATCGGGTTCGATGCCCTCAAACAGCTCGACCTCCATGCCGGCTTCCTTTAAGTAAGCCTCGACACGGTCCAAGAAGCCGAAACGCTTCATAGAGCCGCCGCCCACGCAGATCATAGCGCGCTTGCCGGGCAGGGTTTTCAGGGCTTCCAGCGCATTGGGACCGTGGTACAGGTCACGGGGGAGAGTAAATCTAGCCATAATAGTAGCCTCCTCGATACGGTTTTGTTGGGGTTTGACAATCTTTTGTCAACCTATTTGCGTTCAGTATACTCCCCTTTTGCACAAAAATCAATGGGCATTGGGGAGAAATTTTAAACGCTTTTTCGGCATTTTGCCGATTGACAGCGCATAGCCTTGGCAAAAGGGAGGGATTTGCCATGCGCTTTTTGACCCCGCAGCAAAGCCGCACCATGCGATGGCGGGCGCGGCTGCTCTGCGCCGTGCTGGCCGGGGTGTGCTTCGGCGGGCTGCTGCTGCGGCTGGCGGTGCTGATGCTGCGCGACCCCGACGGCTACGCCCGCCGCGCTGCCGACCAGCAGCTGCGCGGTGCCACCCTGCCCGCTGCGCGGGGCGAGATATTTTCCGCCGACGGCACGCTTTTGGCTGCCAGCGAAACCTGCTGGACCATCCGCGCCGCCCCGCGTGAGCTGGACGATGCCCTTGTGCAGCCCGCCGCGGCGGCGCTGAGCGAAATCCTGGAGCTGGACTACGCCGACACGCTGCAAAAGCTGAGCGTGCGCACCTCCAACGACTGCCTGCTTGCCCGCCGGGTGGGGCGCGAGGCTGCCGATGCCGTGCGCAGCTGGTGCCTTGCGCACAGTGCCGCGGGCATTCAGATCCGGCAGGACACCAAGCGCGTTTACCCCGAGGGGGATTTTTTGGGCGGGGTGCTGGGCTTTACCGATGTGGACAACGCCGGGCTTTGGGGGCTGGAACTGCGCTACAACGATGTTTTGACCGGGCAGAACGGGCAGATCCTGACCGCCAAGAACGCTTGGGGCTACGATATGCCCACCCACTACCAGACGCTGGTCGAGGCTGTACCCGGCAGCAGCCTGACGCTGACCATCGATGCCAACATTCAGCACTGGCTGGAAAGTGCGCTGGCTGCCGCCGTGCAGGAGCATCATGTGGCGCAGCGCGGCGTGGGCATTGTGATGGACGTCAACACCGGCGCGGTGCTTGCCATGACAAACCAGCCGGACTACGACCCCAACCGCCCGCGCTACCTTATTAATAGTACCGTGCGGGAGCAGGTCAACGCCCTGCAGGGGGAGGAGCGCAGCACCGCCCTGCAGGCTGCGCAGCAAGCCCAGTGGCGCAACAAGGCGATCAGCGATTTATACGAGCCGGGCAGCGTGTTCAAGCTGATCACCGCCGCTGCCGCCTTGGACACCGGCTGCTGCCGCCCCACCGACCGCTTTACCTGCGCGGGTAAAATTTCGGTGGCGGGTACGCGGTTCCGCTGCGCCAACGGGCATATCCACGGCAGCGAAACCTTTGCCCAAGGGCTGGCGGTAAGCTGCAACCCCTGCTTTATCCAGATCGGCGCACGGCTGGGCAAGGAGAATTTTTGCCGTTATTTCGAGGCTTTTGGTCTGCGCACCGCCACCGGCATCGACCTGCCGGGCGAAGTGCGCCGCAGCGAATACTACACCGCCGACCGTATGGGACCGGTGGAGCTGGCATCCTGCGCCTTTGGGCAGAGCAGCAAGATCAGCTATCTGCAGATGCTGACCGCCGTCTGCGCCGTGGTCAACGGCGGGCGGCTGATGCAGCCGTATATCGTGCAGCGCATCACCGCGCCGGACGGCAAAACTACCGATACAGCGCCAAAATTGGTGCGTCAGGTGATCAGCGAGGAAACCTCCCGCACGATGCGCGAGCTGATGGCGGGGGTCGTGACCTCCGGCACCGGCAAAAATGCCGCGCTGGCGGGCTACCGCGTGGGCGGCAAAAGCGGCACCAGCCAGAAGCTGGACAGCCAAAACGAGGGCGCGCGCATCGCCAGCTTTGTGGCGGTTGCCCCCATCGACGACCCCAAGCTGGCGGTGCTGGTCTGCCTGGACGAACCCCACAGCTGGACGACCGGCGGCGGTGCGCTGTCCGCGCCCGTCTGCGCCGAGGTGCTGGAAAAAGCCCTGCCTTACCTGGGCATTGCGCCCCAATACACCGAGGACGAGCAGCAAAAGCTGTTTGCCGCCGTGCCGGATTCTGCCGGGCGGGGCATCGCGTATGCCAAAGCCGCCTTGGGCGAGTCGGGCTTTGCTGCTGCCGTGCAGGGCAGCGGCAGCACGGTTTTGCACCAGTACCCCGCCGCCGGGGTCAGCGCCCGCCGGGGCAGCACCGTGACACTCTATACCGAGGAGGGTTATATTACAGAAGATTGACCCGTTGAAAATTCACCGAAAAAACATACATTTTGGCACGAAGTATGGTATACTATAATAAATTATCTATGCCTCGGAGGATGCCATGCCGCAGCCGTATGTATTATTTGACAACGTGTGTAAATATTACCAGATGGGTGACACCCGCATTGCCGCGTCGGATCACGTCAGTTTTTCGATACAAAAGGGCGAGTTCTGTGTCATTTTAGGACCCTCCGGCGCAGGCAAAACCACCGTGCTGAATATGCTGGGCGGTATGGACACCTGCGACGAGGGTACCATTCTGCTGGACGGCGAGCGCGTGAGCGACTTTGACCAAAAACGGCTGACCACCTACCGCCGCTATGACGTAGGGTTTGTTTTTCAGTTTTACAACCTTGTGCAAAACCTGACCGCCCGCGAAAACGTGGAGCTTGCCGCCGAGATCTGCCGTGAGCCGCTGGACGCCGACACCGTGCTGGAGGAAGTCGGGCTTTCTGCGCGCAAAAACAATTTCCCTGCGCAGCTTTCGGGCGGCGAACAGCAGCGCGTATCCATTGCCCGCGCCCTTGCCAAGAACCCCAAAATTCTGCTTTGCGATGAGCCGACCGGCGCGCTGGACTACAAAACCGGCAAGCAGGTGCTGGCGCTTTTGCAGGCGACCTGCCGCGAAAAAGGACGCACCGTCATTGTAATTACCCACAACAGCGCCTTGGCTGCCATGGCGGACCGGGTGATCCGCATCAACAGCGGGCGCGTGCTGGACGAAACCGTGAACCCCGACCCCACCCCCGTAGAAAGGATAGAATGGTAAATGCCGCGTACCTACAACAAAAATGTAATACGCACCTTCCGCAGCACGCGCAGCCGGTTTTTTGCCATATTTTCCATCGTTGCCTTGGGCGTGGGATTTTTAGCCGGGCTGAGCGCCACCCCCGTGGATATGAAGGAATCCATGGAGCGCTATATGGACGACAGCAATTTTTACGACCTGCGCGTGGTGTCCACCCTGGGGCTGACCGACGAGGACGTGCAGGCGCTGCAGCAGGTGTCCGGCGTGCAGCAGGTGCAGCCCGCCTATTCTGCCGATCTGCTGGTGCAGACCGGGGACGACAGCGCCGTGGCGCGCGCCCACAGCCTGCCGCCCGATGGGGAGGATGCCATCAACCAACTGGTGCTGACCGAGGGACGGATGCCCCAAAGCCCGGACGAATGTCTGGTCGAGGTGGGCGCCACCGGGCTGAACCCCACCTACCCGGTGGGTACGGTCTTTACCGTGACCGCCGAAAACGTGGATTTGGACAGCAAGCTGAACCGCACCCGGTTTACCGTGGTGGGGCTGGTACACAACAGCAACTATTTCAGCTATGAGCGCGAGCCTGCCAGCGTGGGCAGCGGCGCGGTGCAGGTGGTGATGTACCTGCAGCCCGAAGCCTTCGCCTACGAAGCGTACACCGAAATTTACCTGACCGCCACCGGTGCCAAAGAGCAGAACAGCCTGACCGACGCCTACCGCCAGACCGTGCAGACGGTGGCAGACAACCTTGCCGCCATACAGGACGCGCGCTGCCAAGCCCGCTATGACGGCTTGCTGGCGGATGCCCGCGCCGAGCTGGACGATGCGTGGCAGCAATACGATGAAGCAAAAGCGGACGCCGACGCCCAGCTTGCCGATGCCGCAGCCGAGCTGGCAGACGGCAGAAAACAACTGCAGGACGGCAAAAACAAGCTGGCAGACGGGCAGCGCCAATACAACGACGGCAAATCGCAGCTGGAAAACGGCACCAACCAGATGCTGGACGGGCAGGCGCAGCTGAACGATGCGCTGGGGCAGTGGCTGCAGGCCGATGCGCAGTGGCAGCAAGGCAAGCAGGGCTTGGATGCCGCCAAGGCGCAGCTGGACGAAAACGAGCCTGCCTACCGCGACGGCGTGCAGCAGCTTGCCGATGCCTTGGGTAGCGATGCCGCCGAGGTGGACAAGCTGGCTGCCGATTTAGCCGCCTACTGTATTGCGCAGGGCATCGCCCCGCCAACCGATGCGCAGGGGATGCTGGCGCTGCTTTCGGCCTACGGCAAGGGGCTGCCCCTGCCGCAATTTCCGGACGAGCAGCTGACGCAGCTTCGCGCCGGTGCCGCCGAACTGGTGACCCGGCTGGACAGCATCCCCGCCGACGCCCTGCCCGACGACCAAAAAGCGCTGCTGACCGAGGTCATGGCGCTGGTGCAGGCTGCCGCCGATGCGGAAACCTCCGCCCAAATGTGGGACGCGCTGCAAAACCTGTACAGCTGGCTGCAGGCGCACCGCGACCTGCTGCCCGATGATGTGTACGAGGCGCTGAACGCCCTGTTGCTGCAGCTTTTAAACAGCGATGAACTGAACCAGCTTGCCGCCGCGCTGGCGGGGCTGGTGCAGTATCAGGTGGGGCTGCAGCAGTACCAAAGCGGGCTGCAGCAGCTGAACGACGCGCGTGCCGAGCTGGACGATGCCTATCGTCTGCTGCAGGAAAAAATGCAGGAGCTGGGCGATGCCCAAGGCAAGCTGCTGGACGCCCAAAGGCAGCTGGACGCTGCCGGGCGCGAGCTGGCAAACGGGCGGCGCGAGATCGAGGAAAACGAGCAAAAACTGTTGGACGGCGAGGCGGAGTACGCCGATGCCAAAGCGGAGGCGGAGCAAAAGCTGGCAGATGCCCGCGCCGAAATTGAGGACGGCGAGGCAAAGCTGGACGAGCTGGAGATGCCCGTCTGGTACATCTGGGACCGCAGCAAAAACACCAGCTTTGGTTCCTTTAAGTCCAACGTGGACAAGCTGACCGCCATCACAACGGCGTTCCCGGTGTTTTTCTTCCTTGTGGCGGCGCTGGTGGTTTCGACCACCATGACCCGTATGGTCGAGGAGGAGCGCCTGCAGATCGGCACGCTGAAAGCCCTTGGCTATGCCCGCGGCACCATTATGCAAAAATACCTCTGGTACGCCCTCGGCGCGTCGGCGCTGGGCGCGGTCGTGGGGTTGGCGGTCGGGTTCCGGGTGTTCCCCACCATCATCTGGTCGGGGTATGCCATGATGTACTATATGCCGGAAATCGCCACGCCGTGGCGGCTGCAGCAGGCGGTTTTTGCCGGTGCTTCGCTGATTGGGCTTTCGCTAGGCGTAACGGCGATGGCATGCCGCACTTCCCTTGCCGAAGTACCCGCCGCCCTGATGCTGCCCCGCGCCCCCAAGGCGGGCAAGCGCATTTTGCTGGAGCGCATCACCCCGCTTTGGCGGCGGCTGCCCTTTACCTGGAAGGTGACCTGCCGCAACCTGATGCGCTACAAAAAGCGCTTTTGGATGACGGTCATCGGCGTGGCGGGCTGCACGGCGCTGCTGGTGGCGGGCTTCGGCTTGTCCGACTCGCTGAACGGCATTATCACCAAGCAGTTTGACAATGTATCGCACTATGACCTGATGACCGTGGTTTCCAAAGAGAGCGCCCTGCGCGAGGGCGAGGTCTATGACACGCTGTTCGGCGACAGCGAAACCTTTCCCCTTTCGATGGCGGCTGCGGTGGAATCCACCCACTGCGACAGTGCCGACGGCGAGATGGAGCTGTACCTGATGGTGCCGCAGGATCTGACGCGCTTTGCACAGCTGATGGACCTGCACGAGCGCATCGGCGGCAAGCCGACCCCGCTGACCGATGACGGCATTGTGCTGACCGAAAAGCTTGCCAAGACGCTGGGCGCTGCCGCCGGGGATACCGTGACGCTGAAAAACGCCGACGGCGACACCGCCCAATTTACCGTGAGCGGCGTCTGCGAGCATTACATAGGCAACTACGCCTACATCACCCCCGCCGTGTACACCGCCGCCTTCGGCAAAGCGCCGGGCTACAACGCCGTGTTGAGTACGCTGCGCGATGAATCGCAGCAAAGCCGCGATGCCATTTCGGAAAAGCTGCTGGATATGGACACGGTGGTCAGCCTGACCTTTACACAGGACGCCGTCAAGCAGGTGCTGAATATGCTGCGCTCCATTGACGCGGTGGTGGTGCTGATCATCGTCTGCGCCGCCATGCTGGCGTTTGTGGTGCTGTACAACCTTTCCAACATCAACATTGCCGAGCGCGTCAAGGAAATCGCCACCATCAAGGTGCTGGGCTTCTATGACCGCGAGGTGTACAGCTACATCAACCGCGAAAGCACGGCGCTGAGCTGCATCGGCACGCTGCTGGGGCTTGCGCTGGGCAAGGCGCTGCACGCCTTTATCATTACCACCGTGGAGGTGGATTCGGTGATGTTCGGGCGGCAGATCGCCCCGCAAAGCTTCCTGTACGCCGTGGCGCTGACGCTGGCCTTCAGCACGGCGGTCAACCTTGTGATGGGGCGCAAGCTGAAAAAGATCTCGATGGTCGAAAGTATGAAAGCCCCTGAATAACGCTTAGCAAAGTGGGCAATATCCTTGCGGTCTGTTTTTTACCGTTTTGGGCTAAAATTGCGGTTCTATCGCACTTTATTGGCATAGAACCGCAATTTTTGTACCCTTGAAAACTGCGGGAACCTGCGGTATAATAAAAGAACTTTGTGCAGATATTGTGCTACTTTATTATATAACGTAACAAAAAGGAGATTGCCATGCAGACCCAAGCACCCCTGTTCGACCGCCGCAAGCTGGTCACCCTGATCTGGCCGCTGTTTCTGGAGCAGATTTTAAGCGTCACCATGGGTATGGCGGACACGTTGATGGTTTCCGGCGTGGGCGAGGCTGCCGTGTCCAGCGTGTCGCTGGTGGACAGCCTGAACATTTTGATCATCCAGATCGTTTCGGCGCTTGCCACCGGCGGCGCCGTGATCGCCAGCCAGTATATGGGGCGGCAGGACGAGGAAAACGCCCGCCACAGCGCCGCGCAGCTGTACTGCGTGCTGGGCATCAGCACCGTGACGCTGACGGTCATCTGCCTGGCGCTGTCCCGCCCGCTGCTGCGGCTGGTGTTCGGCAGCATTGACGACGACGTTATGGCATTTGCGCAGCAGTATCTCATCATCACGGCGCTGTCTTACCCGTTTATCGGCTTTTACAACGGCGGCGCGGCGCTGTTCCGCGCGCAGGGCAACAGCCGCATCAGTATGCTGGCAAGCCTTGTGATGAACCTTGTCAACATAGCGGGCAATGCGCTTTTGATTTACGGCTTCCGGATGGGCGTGATCGGCGCGGCGCTGGCAACGCTGCTGGGGCGCGTGATCGCCGCCGTCTGGCTGATGCTGCAAAACCAAAGCCTGTCCAACCCGCTGCGCGTGCAGTCCTGGCAGGAGCTGCGCCCCCACAAGGATACGATTTTGCGCATTTTGGGCATCGGCATCCCCTCGGGTCTTGAAAACGGGATGTTCCAGATCGGCAAGCTCTGCGTCAGCAGCCTGACCTCCACCTTGGGCACCAGCGCCATTGCCGCCAACGCGGTGGCAAACTCGGTGTCCACCTTGGCGAACATCCCCGGCAACACCATCAGCCTTGCCATGATCCCCGTTGTGGGGCAGTGTTTGGGCGCGGGCGAAAAAAAGCAGGCGAAGCGGTATTCCCTGCTGCTGATCGCCACCGCCATGACGGGGCTGGCGCTTACCAACATTACGATGTTTGTCATCATCCCCTACCTGACGGGCTGGTTCAGCCTGTCCGCCGAGGCTGCGTCGATGTGCGTTACCGTGGTGCGGTGGTTCAATGTGTTCAGCGTGTTTTTCTGGGTCAGCAGCTTTACGCTGCCCAACGCCCTGCGCAGCGGCGGCGACGCCAAATACACCATGACGGTCAGCATCGTGAGTATGTGGCTGTTCCGCGTAATTTTGAGCTACATTTTTGTGCTGAAGTTCCATATGGGTCTGACCGGCGTGTGGTTTGGTATGTTTATTGACTGGATCTGCCGCGGCGTTTGCTTCTGGGCGCGGTTCCTCAGCGGCAAATGGATGGAGCATAAGGTGATTTGAGCTGACGGGAAAGCCAGCTTGTAGAAAAAGCCCTTTTACGGGTAGAAATGTAGGGATGGGTCTTGACCCATCCGCACCGCTGGCTGCGCG
>CAKTAS010000026.1:0-17447 GCA_934529095.1 uncultured Gemmiger sp.
TACCATGGCTTCTGAGAAGATCACTGCCATTGTCGAGTCTGTCAAGACTATGACTGTTCTGGAGCTGAAAGAGCTCGTTGATACCATCTGCGAGGAATTCGGCGTTTCCGCTGTTGCCGCTGCTGCTCCCGCTGCTGCCGGCGCTGCTGCTCCCGCTGAGGAAGAGAAGACCGAGTTCGACGTCATCCTGGCTGACGTTGGCGCCAACAAGATGCAGGTCATCAAGACCGTTAAGGAGCTGACCGGCGCTTCCCTGATGGAGGCCAAGAAGCTCGTTGAGACCCCCAACGCCAAGCTGAAGGAGCAGGCTTCCAAGGCTGACGCTGAGGACATCAAGAAGAAGCTCGAGGAGCTGGGCGCCAAGATCGAGCTGAAGTAATTTTAGCTTATCTACGCTTTTTAACACCGTGCGGTATAACACCGCACGGTGTTTTTTATTGCGCGATATGCACAATTATGAGAAGAAAAATTTGTACAGAAAATCCTTTTTGTATCTGGTATAAACGGCGCAAGGCTTGTATAATAAAATTATCACAGTAGGGGACTGAACCCAAAAGGGAGGCATCTTTCTTTGGAAAACCAAAAGCCGAAAGGCAATGCCATGGAAAAGCTGGCGGCGCTTATCGTCGATAAACGCAACCTGTTTTTCTTATTGTACATATTTGCGTTGATTTTCTGCGCCGTATCCACCGGCTGGGTCAAGGTGGAAAACGACATCACCACCTACCTGCCCGACTCCACCGAAACCCGCCAGGGTCTGACCGTGATGAACGACAACTTCATCACCTACGGCTCGGCGCGCGTCATGGTGTCCAACATCAGCTACGACACCGCGCTGGACCTGCAGGAGGTCATTGAGGACATCGACGGCGTGGATACCGTGGAATTTGATGCCACCAAGGATCACTACGCCGATGCATCGGCGCTTTACTCGGTCAGCTTTGACGCCGAGGAGGACGACGACCGCGCCAAGACCGCCATGCAGGACATCCGCGACGCGCTGGCAGATTACGACACCTACGTTGACACGCAGGTGGGCGTGGATACCTCCGCCGATCTGCAGGCGGAGATGAGCGTCATCATCGTCATTGCCGCCATCATCATTGTGGTCGTGCTGACGCTGACCTCCCGCTCCTACGCCGAGGTGCCGGTTCTGATCATGACCTTCGGCGCGGCTGCCCTTTTGAATATGGGCACCAACTTTTTGTGCGGCACCATCAGCTTTATTTCCAACTCGGTCACGGTAATTTTGCAGCTGGCGCTCGCCATCGATTACGCCATCATCCTGTGCCACCGCTTCAGCGACGAACACGAAACGATGGACACCCGCGAAGCCTGCATTGCCGCCCTTTCCAAGGCAATTCCGGAGATTTCCTCCTCCTCGCTGACAACCATCAGCGGTCTGGCAGCGCTGGGCTTTATGCACTTTGGCATCGGTCGTGACCTTGCCGTGGTGCTGATCAAAGCCATTTTGTTCAGTATGCTGGCGGTGTTCACCCTGATGCCTGGCTTGCTGGTGCTGTTCAGCCGCCTGATCGACAAGACCCGCCACAAAAACCTCATCCCCAAAATCACGGCTGTCGGCAAATTTGACGTAAAGACGCGGTATGTTGTGCCGCCGATTTTTGCGGTCATCGTCATTGCCGCCGCCGTCTTTGCCAACAAATGCCCCTACTGCTACACCTATACCGATCTGGTCACTGCCAAGCAGAGCGAAAGCCAGATCGCCTACCAGAAGATCAAGAGTGAGTTCGGCACCTCCAATATGGTGGCGATCATCGTCCCGTCCGGCAGCTATGAGAACGAGGGCAAGATCCTGGCAGAGCTGGAAAACTGCTCCGAGGTCAAGTCCACGATGGGTCTTGCCAACATCGAGGCGATGGACGGCTATAGGCTGACCGACGCCGTGACACCCCGCCAGCTGGCGGAGATGGCAGGGCTGGACTATGAGGTCGCCAAAACGCTGTACGGCGCCTACGCCATTGACCACGACCAGTACGGGGAGTTTGTCAACGGCTTGGGCAACTACAAGGTGCCCATCTATGATATGTTCCGGTTTTTGGAGCAGGAGATGCACGACGGCAACGTGACGCTGAGCGGCGACGTGCAGGACACGCTGGACGACCTGTTTGCCCAGTTGGACAAGGCGCAGGTACAGCTGCAGGCGGAAAACTACAGCCGCTTGGTTGCCTACCTGAGCGTGCCGGAGGAAAGCGACGAGACCTTTGCGTTCTTGGATAAAATGCACGATATTGTGTCTAAATATTACCCCGAGGATGCCTACATCGTGGGCAATACCACCAGCGCGATGGACCTGTCCAGCTCTTTTGGCGAGGACAATCTGCTGATCAGTGTGCTGAGCGCGCTGTTCGTCATTCTGGTGCTGCTGTTCACCTTCAAGTCCGCCGGTCTGCCCGTGCTGCTCATCTTCGTCATTCAGGGCAGTATCTGGATCAACTTCTCGGTGCCGTACCTGCAGGACTCGCCGTTGTATTTCCTTGGCTATCTGATCGTCAACTCCATTCAGATGGGCGCCAACATCGACTACGCCATCGTCATTTCCAGCCACTACACCGACCTGAAAAAGGTCATGCACCATAAGGACGCCATCGTCACCGCGCTGAACGAATCCTTCCCGACCATCTTCACCTCCGGCTCCATTCTGGCGTCGGCGGGCGTGCTGATCAGCGTGCTGACCACCAACCCCGTCATTGCCGCCATCGGTGAATGTCTGGGGCGCGGCACCATCGTGTCCATCCTTCTGGTTTTGTTCGTGCTGCCGCAGATTTTGGTGCTGGGCGATGTCATCATCGAGCGCACCAGCTTTGAGATGAAGGGCATTGCCGGGGCGACCCGCAATGTCAGCGGCACGATGCACATCAACGGCCGCGTGCGCGGCTACATCAACGGCGTGGTGGACGCCGACATCAAGGGCGTGCTGCACGGGCAGTTCAACGCCGCTATTTCCACCGGCACTGAGGTGGATGTGACGCAGCCCGATATGTACCTGACCGAGGGCAGCGTGACGGAAGCCGAATCTGCCGAAACCAACGACACCACCGAAGGAGGCGGCGAACAATGAAAAACTCCTGGATGCGCCGCTTGGCGGCGGGATTTACCGCGATAGCGCTGCTGGTCAGCTTTGCGCTGCCGGTTTTTGCCGATGACGCAGAGCCCTTGCCGGAGGAAAAGCCCACCGTGCATATCACAACGGTGGACGAGCTTTTGCAGCTTGCCAAAGATTGCAGCCTTGACACCTACAGCACCCATCGCACCGTCTTGCTGGATGCCGATCTGGATCTGGTGGGGCAGGGGTTTGCCGGGATCCCGATTTTTAACGGCACCTTTGACGGGCAGGGGCATACCATCAGCAACCTGAACCTTGTGCAGGACGGCTCGGTGGTGGGATTTTTCCGCTATCTGGAGTCGGACGCCGTGGTGCAGAACCTGACGCTGCAGGGACGCGCCATGCCCGAGGGCAGCCGCCGCACCATCGGCAGCGTGGCGGGCAGCAATGCCGGCACCGTAAAAAATTGCAGCTTTGTGGGTGTGTCCAGCGGTGTGTCCATGGTGGGCGGCATCGCGGGGCAGAACCTTTCCGGCGGCGTGGTGGACGGCTGCACCGTCACCGGCAGCGTGTACGGTGCGCACTTTGTGGGCGGCATCGCGGGCGATAACCACGGCGTGATCGCCAACTGCGTCAACAAAGCCAGCGTAAACACCAAGGTCGAGCAAAATGAGATCGACATTTCCTCGCTGACGCTCAAGGACCTGATCGGCACCGAGAATGTCGCCGATATCACCGATATCGGCGGTGTGGCGGGCAGCAGCGCCGGTATGGTCAAAAACTGCCAGAATCTGGGTACCGTGGGCTACCAGCATATGGGCTACAACGTGGGCGGCATTGTGGGTAGCCAGACCGGCTATGTCACCGCCTGCACCAACTACGGCACCGTCTACGCCCGCAAGGAAGCGGGCGGCATTGTCGGGCAGATGGAACCCAACAGCATTCTGGAATACGAAAAGGACACGCTGCAAATTCTGGGCGAGCAGCTGGAAGAATTGCAGACGCTGGTGGATCACGCCTGTGACGATGCCAACGCTGCCGCCAGCGATACCAGCGCCCAGCTGAACGTGCTGCAAAGCAACGTCACCAACGCTCGCGCGGCACTGGAGCGCCTTTTGCAGACCACGGCGGACAATGTGACCATCGGGCAGACCGACACGACTGTGGACTTGGGGGCGCTGAAGGACAGCCTGAAGGGCGAATCTGCCCCGTCGGAATCCCCGGAGGAAACGCCCGCCCCGGAAACGCCTGCCCCGGAAGCCCCTGCTTCCGAGGAAGCGGCGGAATCCTCTGCGGAAGCCCCTGCGTCTGAAGCACCCGCGGAGCCTGCCCCGGCGGAAGAACCGACAACAGAACCTGCCCCGGCAGAGTCCTCCGCAGAGGAAACCCCTTCTGCTTCGGAGGAGGAAGCACGCGCCGTACACGGGCAGCCCGAGCCGACGGATTCCGACGAGGCAACGCCGAGCGTGGGCGTTGTGGACCCAGACTTTTCGACTCTAGGCGACAACAATATCTGGAGCGATCTCGGCGAAGCACTGCCCGACACGATGCAGGTCACCGTACCCACCGTTGAGGTGACCGACCGCGACGCCATCAACGCCAGCCAAAGCGATTTAAGCGGCACGCTGAACTCGGTGGCGAACACCATCGCCGCGCTCAACAGCAGCGGCAGCAGCAACTCGCAGACGCTCATCAACGATGTGCGCGCCATCACCAAGCAGATGAACAAAATCGGCAATACGCTGGCAGGGGCAGGGGACAACACTGCCGACCCCGACGACTTGTACAGCGATATCTCCGACACCGACACCGAATCCGACACCACCGGCAAGGTGGCCTACTGCGTCAACCACGGCACAGTGGATGCGGACATCAATGCGGGCGGCATCACGGGTGCTATGGCACGCGAAAACGACCTTGACCCCGAGGACGATTACCACACCACGGGCAGCGACTCGATGAACTTCAAGCTGAAATCCCGCGTGGTCATTCGCGGCTGCGCCAACTACGGCGAGGTTACTGGCAAAAAGCAGGGCGTCGGCGGCATCGTCGGCAATATGGAGATGGGTTCCGTGCTTTCCAGCTGGAACTACGGCAACGTCACCGCTGCGGATGCCACCGGCGTGGGCGGCATCGCAGGCACCAGCAAGGCGACCATCCGCGAGAGCGGCGCCAAATGCCGTCTGGCAGGTGCCAAGCAGGTCGGCGGCATTGCGGGCAGCGGCTATGACATCGACACCTGCCGCGCGATGGTCATTATTGACGAGGGTACCGAGCAGCTCGGCGCCATTGCCGGTACCGTGGATGACCCGCGCTCCGGCGATATCACGGGCAACACCTTTGTAGACGAGGGTGTGGCAGGTCTGGACGGCGTAAGCTATGCCGACATTGCCGCCCCGCTGCCCTTTGACGAGTTTGCCGCGCAGGAAAACCTGCCCGGTGCGTTCAAAAAAATCACCGTGCATTTCAACGCCGAGGGCAACTGCGTGGCGGAGTTCACACTGGACTACGGCGGCAGCCTGACGCCCGACCAGTTCCCCGAGGTCCCGCAGAAGAACGGCAGCTGGGGCGTCTGGGCGGATACGGATTTGACCAACCTGACCTTTGACGCGGTTGTCGAAGCGGAATACAACGATAAGACGAGCGTTCTGCAAAGCGAACAGCAGCGCGACGGACGCGCCCTGTTGTTGGTGGAGGGCAGCTTTGACTCCAACGACAAGCTGGAATTGCAGCCCTGCACCGAAAATCCGCAGCCCGGCACGCTGGAAAGCTGGCTGCTGCCCGTGCAGGACGAGCTGGCACACACGGTGCGCTACCTGACCCCGCACGACCCCGACACGATGCAGCTCTGGCTGAAAACCGCCGACGGCTGGCAGGTGTGGGACGCGCAGACCGACGGCAGCTACCTGAAGTTTACCGCTCCCGCCGATGCACAGGCGTTTGCGGTGACCGAGAACCCCGTCAGCACCGGCAAACTGCTGGCGGCGGGCATAGCCGCCGCTGTGCTTGTGGTGGTGCTGCTGCTTTTGCGCCGCCACCGCAAGCGGAAGAACAAAAAGAAGGCGTAAAAGCCTGTCATTAACCTAATGGGTCAATTGCGAACCTTCGGTGGGTTTGTAGGGGACGCATATATGCGTCCCGTGCGGTTTGCCCGATAGTACGATATATCGTTGAATGGAGCGCCATTCGGCGCGATTTTATGCGCTGCGCGCAGCCAGCGGTGCGGATGGGTCAAGACCCATCCCTACATTGCTGCCCGAAAAAGGGATTTGTCAACAGTCCAAGCCCTCCCTGCAAAGGGAGGGCTTTTGTGTTGCCTATCTGTTAAAAAACCTTTGCATTTTCCGGCAGCTATGCTATACTTATACCATATAGTATCCGGCGGCGGCGCGCCCTTGCGATGCCCCGCCCCAAAGAGGTGTGCTTTATGGAAGAATTGCTTCATATTTTGGAAAGAAACGCCCGTATGCCGATAGAAGATATCGCCGCTATGATGGATAAGACCCCCGCCGAGGTCGCCGCCATGATGGATGACGCCGCCGCCAAAGGTCTGATCCGCGGCTATGAAACGCTGGTGGACTGGGAACGCGCCGGCATCAATCAGGTCGAAGCCGTCATTGAGCTGCGCGTGACCCCCCACAAGGCACGCGGCTTTGATGACATCGGTATGACCATCGCCCAGTTTGACGAGGTCGATACCGTGCTGCTGATGAGCGGCAGTTACGACTTGCAGGTCATCATCAAGGGGCGCAGCTTCCAGGAAATTGCCATCTTTGTGGCAAAGCGGCTGTCCCCGCTGGATGACGTGATCTCCACCGCCACCAGCTTTGTGCTGCGCCCCTACAAGCGCAGCGGACGCCTGTATCTGGAGGAAGAACCCGACGAAAGAGAGTGTACCGTACTGTGATGAACTACGACGAATTGCTTTCACCGGCTGCCAAGCAGATGCGTCCGTCGGGCATTCGCAAGTTCTTTGATCTGGCTGCCGATATGCCCCACTGCATCTCGCTGGGCGTCGGCGAGCCGGATTTCAAGACCCCGTGGAGCGTCCGCGACGCTGGTATCCGCAGCTTGGAGCAGGGGCGTACCAAGTACACCGCCAACGCCGGGCTGAAGGAGCTGCGTGCCGAGGTCTGCAACTACCTTGCCCGCCGCTTTGAGCTGAACTATGAACCCCAGAACGTGCTGGTCACGGTCGGCGGCAGCGAGGCGATCGACCTTGCCATCCGCGCCCTTGTCAAGCCGGGGGATGAGGTCATCATCCCCGAACCCTGCTTTGTCTGCTACGAGCCGATCACCCAGCTGGTGGGCGGCGTGCCGGTGCATATCGCCACCCGCGCCGAGGATGAATTCCGCCTGACGGCCGAGCAGCTCAAAGCAGCCATCACCCCGCGCACCAAGCTGCTGATTTTTCCCTACCCGAATAACCCCACCGGCGCCGTGATGAGCGCTGCCGATATGCAGGCCATCGCGGAAGTGCTGCGGGATACCAACATCATGGTGCTGTCGGACGAAATTTATTCCGAGCTGACCTACGGGCTGGACCGCCATGTGTCCTTTGCGTCGCTGCCCGGTATGGCAGAGCGCACCATTGTGGTCAACGGCTTTTCCAAGTCCTATGCTATGACCGGCTGGCGGCTGGGCTATGCGGCAGGACCCGTACCCGTCATCAAGGTGATGACCAAGATCCACCAAAGCTGCATTATGTCCGCGCCGACCACCAGCCAGTATGCCGCCATCACCGCACTGCGCCAGTGCGACGACCAGATCGAGATGATGCGCGACGAGTACAACCGCCGCCGCCGCTATGTGGTGAAATCGCTCAACGATATGGGGCTTACCTGTTTTGAGCCGCGCGGGGCGTTTTATGTGTTCCCGTCCATCCAGATCAGCGGCTTGAGCAGCGAGGAATTCTGCGAACGGCTGTTAAAAGAAAAGGAAGTCGCCATCATTCCCGGCTCCGCCTTTGGTGCCTGCGGCGACGGCTACGCCCGCATCAGCTATGCGTACAGCGTGGATCACCTGCAGACCGCCATGCACCGCATCCGCGCCTTTTTGCAGGAAAACGGCTGGCTGAAGGAGTAAACTATGCAAAAACGTTCCGTGACCGTGCTGGCGCCCGCCAAGCTGAATCTTTCGCTGGATGTGGTGGGTACGCTGCCCAACGGCTACCACGATCTGGATATGGTCATGCAGACCATCGACCTGTATGAGAAAATCATCCTGAAAACCAGCCGCGATCTGCGCCTGTCGCTGCCCGGCAGTTTTGTGCCTGCCAACGACAAAAATACCGCCGTCAAGGCTGCGCTTGCCTTTTTTGACTACACGGGGCTGCTGGCGGGCGTGGATATCAACGTCTACAAGCGGGTACCCGTGCGCGCCGGTATGGCGGGCGGCAGTGCCGATGCCGCCGGTGTGCTGGTGGGTCTGAACGAATTGTACGGCGCCAAACTCTCGATGAGCGAGCTGTGTGCCATCGGGGCGGGGATCGGCGCCGATGTGCCGTTTGCCCTGCTGGGCGGCACCTGCCGCGTGCGGGGCGTGGGCGATTTGATGAAAGCCCTGCCGCCCTGCCCGGACTGCCGCTTTGTGGTGGTCATGCCCAGCGTGGGCGTTTCGACCCCCGAAGCCTTTGCCCGCTATGACACGATGGGCAGCCCCGTCCACCCCGACTGCGAGGCGCAGGAACAGGCGATCCGCAAAAACGATCTGGCTGCCGTCTGCGCCGCTGCCGGCAACGCCCTGGAGCATTGCTCCGGCGCGGTGGAAACGCCCGCTATCTGCGAAATTCTGCGTGCCAACGGCGCCATCACCGCCCAGATGACCGGCAGCGGTGCCGCCGTGTTCGGCATTTTTGCCGACGATGCACAGGCGCGCGCCGCCGCCGCTGTGCTGCGCAAGGGCTACAAGCAGGTCTACGTCTGCCGCCCCACCACGGGCGGTCCGCGCGTGACCGCCGTGCGCACCTTGGGCTAAAAATTTGTATACATCGCCCGCCCTTATCCCATACTGTTTGTAGTCAAGGGAGGGCTGGCGATGTTTTTTACTGTACAGCGTAAATTATGGGCGAATCGGGTTCTGGCGGCGGCGTTTGTACTTACCGTTTTGGCGGCGCTGGGGCGCGCGTTTACGGCGCAGCAGGTCTGCCGCGACACCGTGCGGCTGCATATTTTGGCAAACAGCGATACCGTGTCCGACCAGCTGCTGAAATTGCAGGTGCGGGACGCCGTGCTGGATGCCCTGCCCGCTGCGCTGGCAGACGCGCCCGATGCCGAGGCGGCAGCCGCTGTTTTGCGCGCCAACCTGCCCCGGCTGCAATATGCCGCGCAGGCAGCCCTGCGCCAAGCCCACAGCACGCAAACCGTCCGGCTGCGGCTGGAGCGCTGCCGATTTTCCGCCAAGGATTACGGCACCTTTGCCCTGCCGGCGGGACAGTACACCGCCCTGCGTGTGGAGCTGGGCAGCGCGGCGGGACACAACTGGTTTTGCGTGGTCTACCCGGCGCTGTGTGTTGCCGGGGCAACGCCTCGCTATGCCACCGGCGCACAAAATGCGCTGGTGTTCGGGCGCTATCAATTGCGGCTGGCAGCGTGGGACGCCTTACAAAAGGCGCTGCACCGTTAAATAAAAAGGAACAGGTACACACTATGCTTACCTTATTGCTTGGCACCTCCGGCAGCGGCAAATCCCGCCGTATGCTGGCAGAGCTGCGCGCCCGCGCCGAACGCGGCGAACAAAGCCTGCTGATTGTGCCGGAACAGTTCACCTCCTCCACCGAGGGGCTTTTGTACCGCACGCTGGGGGACAGCCTGTCCGCCTATGTGGAAAGCTACTCCTTTACCTCGCTGGCGGAAACGATTTTGCGTCGTTACGGCGGTGCCGCCGTGCAGACACTGGACGAAGCCGGGCGCGCCCTGCTGGTGCGCCGCGCGGTGGACAGCCTGCTGGACAAGGTGGTGTATTACAGCCGCCAGCGCCGTTCCGCCGCCTTCTGCGAAAAAGCAGCCCAGACCATCGGTGAATTGAAAAGCGCGGGCATCACGCCGGACACGCTGGCGTCCTATGCCGCCGCGCCGGGTATGGACAAAGAAAAATTGGACGAACTGGCGCTGATTTACGGCGCGTATGAGTCCCTTTTGGGGCAAAGCGTGATGGACCCCACCGACCGCCAGCAGCTGGCGGCGCAGCGCCTGCAGCCGGGATTTTTTGCCGGGCGGGCGGTGTATGTGGACGAGTTCGACACCTTCAACGCGCCCAAGCGCGCCCTGCTGGCGGCGATGCTGCCCGCCGCAGACGTGACCGTCTGCCTTTGCTGCGACGGCGAAGCCGACCCCGACCACGGGCTGGGGCTGTTCAGCGGTGCCAAAAAGGTCGCGGCAACGCTGCGCCGTATGGCGGGGGACGCCGCCGTGCCGGTTCACACCGAGGTGCTGCGCGATGACCTGCGCCACGCCGATGCCCCCGCACTGACCGAGCTGAACCTGCTGCTCGCCGACCCTGCCTACACCCCCGAGCCGCAAAGCCCCGATGCGCCCGCGCAGATCACCTACTGCGCCGCCGCCACCCGCCAAGCTGAAGCCAAAGCCGTGGCGGCAGAGATCGCCGCCCGCGCACGGCAGGGTACGCCCTACCACCGTATGGCGGTCATCTGCCGCGACACCGGGCGGTATCTGGCGGCGCTGCGGTATGAATTCCGGCTGCAAAATATCCCGCTGTTCTGCGACGATGCCACTACGCCCGAAAACACCGCCCCCGCCGCAGCGGTATTTGCCGCGCTGGACATCCTGCGTATGGGGCTGGGCAGCCGCACCGTGCAGCGCCTTGTTAAAACCGGGCTGGTCCACCTGCCGGAGCGGGTGCTTTGCGCACTGGAAAACTACACCTATACATGGAGCCTTACCGCCGAGGATTGGCGCAGCCCCTTTACCCGCAGTGCGGCGGGCTACAACGGCGGCGAAACCGAGCAGGAGCAGCAGGTCTTGGCGGATGCCGAAACCGCCCGCGCCGTCATTGTGCCGCTGGCGCAGGCGTTTGCCGCCAAGGCACGCGGGGCTTCCGCTGCCGAGCTGACCAAACAAATTTTTATTTTCCTGCAGGCGCTGGGGGCAGAGGATTCGCTCAACGAGCTGGCAAGCCAGCTGCGCGCCGCTGGACGTCTGCCCGAGGCGGACGAAGCCCTGCGGGAGTGGAACGTTGTCATACGCCTTTTAAACCAGCTGGCGCTGCTGCTGGGGGACGAACCCCTTGCCCCGGCTGACTACGCCGAGCTGTTCACCCTGCTGCTGCGCACCACCGATCTGGGGCATATCCCGCAAAGTCTGGACAGCGTCATCGTGACCTCTGCCGGGCGTATGCGCCTGCCGGAAACCGACGCAGTCTTTGTGGTCGGTCTGACGGAAGGGGAGTTCCCCCAGACGCCCGGCGACCAGGGACTTTTGAACCACGCCGACCGCGATGCCATGATGCGGCTGGGCGCCGAGCTGCCCGACTGCTTTGAAAACAAACTTCTGCGTGAGGGCATCTGCTTTTACAAGGCGCTGACCGTGGCACGCCGCTACCTCTGGCTGAGCTGGCCCGGCGCCGCCCATGCGCAGGATACTTCGCCCGCCAGCGCCGCCCTGACCCCAGTACTTACCCTTTTGCAGGTGCCGCCCTACACGCCGTCGGCAGCCGCCATGGCAGCCGCGCCCACCGCCGCGCTGGATATGTACAGCACGCTTTGCCGGCAGCCGGAGCAGGGCGGGGTATGCGCCGCCATCCTGCAGGTGCTGGGCGAAACGCCCGATGCCGCCCACGGCTTTGCTGCCGTACACCGCGCTGCGGACGCGGGCAGCTTTGCGGTGGCGGACACCGCCGCGCTGGAAACCGTGCTGGGCAAAAGCCTGCGGGTCAGCCCCACCAAATTTGAACGGTACCAGCTTTGCCCCTTCAGCTATTTTATGCAGTATATTTTGGGCGCTGCACCGCGCAAAAAAGCCGAGCTTGCCCCCAACATCAGCGGCACGCTGACCCACTGGGTGCTGGAAAACGCCCTGCGCCGCCAAGGCGAGGGCTTTACCGAGCTTTCCGCCGAGGAGCTGGAAGCCTTGGTGGACGCGCTGGTGCAGGAATATACCGACGCCAACCTGCCGGGTATGACGGTGCGTATGCAGTATCTGGTGCAGCGCATCCGGCGCAACCTTGTGGGGCTTCTGGGCTTTTTGCAGCGGGATTTCCGCCAGTCCGGCTTTAAGCCGGTGGCGTTTGAGCTGCGCATCAATGACCGCGATGACGGCACCCCCACCGTGCCCCCCGTGGAGCTGGAAGCCAAGGGCGGGCATACCGTGCGCGTGGTAGGCACCGTGGACCGCGTGGACGCCATGCCGCTGGGCGAAACGACCTATCTGCGCGTGGTGGACTATAAGACCGGCGGCAAAAATTTTGCCTTAAAAGAAGTCTACTGCGGGCTGGACTGCCAGATGCTGATGTATCTCTTTACGCTGGAGCGCAACGCCGGCGGGCTGTTCCCCGGCGCACAGGCGGCGGGCATTGAATACCTGCTGGCAGACCCCGCGCAGGAGAGCATCACCCGCGCCGAAGCGGACGAGCAGGACGGCAGCCCGCTGCCCACTTACCCGATGAACGGGCTTTTGCTGGACAACGAAAGCGTCTACCGCGCTATGGACACCCGCGCCACCGGCGAGTTTGCGCCCATCAGCTTCAGCGCCAAGACCGGCAAGCCCCTGAACGCCAAAAATTCGTTGGCAGACCGCGAAAAACTGGATAAAATTCGTGCGCATCTCGACGCGCTGCTGACCGCCATGGCGGACGATCTGTACGGCGGCAAGGTGGACGCCCTGCCGCTGGGCGGGGCAAAATCCCCCTGCCTGTACTGCGATTTCCGCGCCGTCTGCGGTCATACCGACGGCGAGAACGAGCGCACGCCCAACATCCCCGCCGATCCGTTTGAATAAGAGGTTTCTCTATGCCTGACATCCAATTTACCCCCGCCCAGCAGGCGGCGGTCAGCGCCCGGGGCGGCAGCCTGCTGGTGTCCGCCGCGGCAGGCTCCGGCAAGACCCGCGTGCTGGTCGAGCGCGTGGTGGGGCTGATCACCGACCCCGACCACCCCGTGGACGCCGACCAGCTGCTGATCGTGACCTTTACCAACGCCGCCGCCGCCAAGCTGCGCGGCGATATCGCCGCCCGTCTGGGCGAGGAGGTGCGCGCCCACCCCGAAAACGCCCGCCTGCGCCGCCAGCAGATGCTGCTGCAGCGGGCATCCATCGGCACGGTGGACGCTTTCTGCCTGCATTTTGTGCAGCAAAACTTTGCCGCGCTCGACATCCCGCCGGACTTTGAAACCGCCGAGGAAGCCGACCTTGCCCGCATTGAGCAGGAAACGCTGGCAGAGGTGCTGGAAACCGCCTATCAGGATGCGGATTTTCGTGCCTACGCCGATTTGTTTGACCGCGGACGCAGCGATGCCACCGCCGGCGAAACCGTGCTGGAGCTGTACCGCTTTGTGCGCGCGCTGCCCCACCCGGACAAGGCGCTGCGGCACTTTGCCGAAAGATGGCAGACCGACGCCGCCCCGCAGGATACCCCGTGGGGGCGCGAATTGCTGAAAATTGCGTACCAACGCGCAAAGGATGCCCGCCGCATTCTTTTGACCGCCGCCACTCTTGCCACCCGCGACGATGAGACCCAGACCGCCTACAGCGGCGTTTTGCAGGACGATGCCGACCGCGCGGGGCGCATCTGCAAACGGCTGGAAACAGGGGACTGGGACGCGATCGTGGCTGAACTGGACGACACCGCCGGTGCCAACCGCAAAGCCGGGCGCATCAAGGGCGGCAAGGATTCCAACCCCACGGCGCTGGCGGTGTCAGAATTGCGCGACCGCGCCAAAAAGCAGCTGGCGGCGCTGCGCACCGACTGCATCCTGTGTACCGCCCTGCAATGGCAGCAGGACCGCGCAACCGCCGCCCCGCTGGTGGCAGCCCTTGTGCGGGTGACGCAGCTCTTTTCCGAAAAATGCTTTGCCGCCAAATGCGCCGAAAAAAAGCTGGACTACGCCGATTTTGAGCACCTGACGCTGGATTTACTGGTGGACGCCGAAAACCGCCGCACCGCGCTGTGCCGGGTCGTCAGCGGGCGGTACGCCGCCGTTTTAGTGGACGAATATCAGGACACCAACGCCCTGCAGGATGCCATCTACTTTGCCTTGGCGCACACCAACGCGGACAATCTGTTCTTTGTGGGCGACATCAAGCAGAGCATCTACCGTTTCCGGCAGGCAGCGCCCGAGGTGTTTATCGAAAAGCAGCAGGTCTGGCTGCCGTACCCGCAGCCCGCGCCGCTGGCATCGTCGCTGAGTCTGGACCGCAATTTCCGCTCTGCGCCCGGCGTCATTGACGGCATCAACTACTTTTTCTCGGTGCTGTTTTCCGAGCAGGTCGGCGGCGTCGAATACGGCGACGGGCAGCGCCTTGTGGTGGGGCTACCCAACCCCGACTACCCCGGCTTCTGTGAGATGGACGTCACCCTTGGCACCGTGGAGCAGGACGCCGAGCAGATCGCCCGCCGCATTGCCGAGATGGTGGACACGGGCTTTGCCGTGCGCTGCAAGCAGGGTACGCGCCCCTGCACCTACGAGGATTTTTGCATCCTTTTGCGCGGACGCAAGGATTTTACCGCCTACGAGGCGGCGCTGCGCAAGCACGGCATCCCTGTGTTTGCCGATACATCGTCCGATATTTTGGACACACCTGCCATCCGCCCCTTTGCATCGCTCTTGCAGGTGCTGGATAACCCCGCGCAGGATATCCCGCTGGCATCGGTGCTGCTCAGCCCGATGTTCCCCTATACGCCCGATGACCTTGTCGCACTGCGCGCCCGCTGCCCCAAGGGCAGCCTGTATGCCGCCGTCTTGTACAGTGGGGGAGAGCGCTTTGCCCCCTTTGCGGAAACCCTGCAGGAGTACCGCCGTCTGGCGCGCACGCTGCCCATGGACCGCCTGCTGGAGGAGCTGCTGGCACGCACGGGGTATCTGGCCGCCGTGGGTACCATGCCCGAAGGTCCGCGCTGCCGCGAGGATCTGCTGGCGTTCACCGGCTGGGCAGCCGGGGCGGGGCGCGGCGGGCTGTCGGCGCTGTGCCGCGCTATGGAATCCGCCAAGCGCGGCAAGGGACTGGTGTTAAGCCCTGCCGGGCAGACCCGCCCGGGTTGTGTTTCCATTATGACGGTGCATCGCTCAAAAGGGCTGGAATTTCCCGTTGTGTTCGTGGCAAACACCACTCACAAGTTCAACCAGTCGGACGCCGTGCGCCCGGTGCTGAGCCACAGCACCTTGGGCGTGGGCGTTATGCTGCGGGCAGGTCACACCGCCAAGCGCTATAAAACGCTGCCCTACGCCGCGCTGACCCAAGCCATCCGCGCCGAAACCGTCAGCGAGGAAATGCGCATTTTGTATGTGGCGCTGACCCGCGCACAGGATGCGCTGATCATCACCGCGCCCATCGCCGCGGCATCGGGTACCAAGCTGCCCGCGCTTTGCGCCCAGACCGAGGCGGCGACCCCCGAAATACTGCAAAGTATGAGCAGCTGGGGCGCGTGGCTGATGACGGCGGCGCTGCTGCACCCCGACAGCCATGCACTGTGGGACATCACGGGGATGCTGCCGCACACCCTGCCCACCCGCGTGCCGCTGACGATCCGGGTGTATACCGGGCAGGACGCCGAAACGGAGCCGCCGCAGGCCGAACCCGCCGCGCCCGATGCCGAATTTGCGCGTGTGCTGCGGCAGAATTTTGCGTGGCGCAGCCCCCGCACCGCGCTGGAAACGATACCCGCCAAGGTCAGCGTCAGCGCCGTGACCCACGCCGCCAAGCCGGTAGCGCTGGAACGCCCGGCGTTTATGCAAAAATCCGGTCTGACCGGGGCAGAGCGCGGCACCGCCATCCACGCCTTTATGCAAAGCGTGCCGTTTGACAGCCCCGCCCCCGACCTTGCCGCCGAGGTGCAGCGCCAGATCGACGCCGAGCTGCTGGATAAGAACCTGTCCGAAAAGCTGCGTTTAAGCGATGTACAGCCGTTTTTTGCCAGTGCCGTCTGGCGGCGCATCCGGCAGGCTGCGCAGATTTTGCGCGAGGAGCCGTTTATCACCGCGCTGCCCGCCGACGAGGTCGTACCCGGCAGCGGCGTACCCGGTGCCGAGGTACTGGTGCAGGGCATTGCCGACTTAGTGCTGGTGTTTGACGACCACGCCGAAATTCTGGACTATAAGACGGACCGCAGCACCGATGCGGAGTTCTACCTGCGGGAGTACGCCGACCAGCTGCGCCTGTACCGCCGCGCCTTTGCCCAGCGCCTGCGCGTGCCGGTGACCAAGCTGACCATTTACAGCTTTACCATGCAGCAGGAAATTGACGTACCGCTGCGATAAAATACGGCGTTGCCGCCGCATAAAATTAAAAATGCCCGCCGTGAAAACGGCGGGCATTCGGTTTTTCAAAAAATGGGGCGGGATTTCCTTTACTGTTCCGGATCCTGTTTTCTGCGCTCGTGGGCGGGGCTGTGTCCCTCCGCCAGCTTTTTCCAGTTGGTAAACACCGTGCGCAGGTCGATGCCGTTGGTTTTGTCCTTTTCCGAGGGGTGCAGCATCGTGATCGCCAAGCTGAACAAAACGCCCACGCCGGTATCAATAATACGCGCAATGGTATAGCCCACATAGCCTGTCGGCGGCTGGGTGAACATTACCACAAAGTACACCACCGTGCCGGGCTGGATGGCGTTGTTGGCGCCAAAGGCAAGGTTTATATAGATCACGCAGAAAAGCCCCGCCACCATATAAAAACTGTCGGGGATGCCAAACGGCGTGTTGACATACAGCCAGTAAAACGGGATCGCCAGCAAGCCGCCCAGAAAGGTACCCACAAAGCGGTTGAAGCCGTTGTGAAAGCCCTCCTGAAACTGGCTGCCCATACCGTACACAGCGCCGATGCAGGCAAAGCAGGCGTTCCGCCCGCCCAAAAGATATTCGTACACCAGCGCCACCAGCAGGCAGGAGAGTACGGTTTTCACCACGCGCATCCCCACGCCGGGCAGCCTGAACGATATGTTATGCATACTTTTCCCTCATTTGTTCCTTGCCCCCGGTTGCAGGGGGGATGCCGCTGCTTATATTTTTATTATAAGTTATCTCGTTTCTGCGTTGCAAGCCCCCTCGGTGCCAAAAAAGGGAGGATTCTTGTCTTTTTGCTTTTGCCTATCTTTCCGTTATAGCTGATTCTGTGCGGCAGCCCCGTTTGTCAAAAAGCCCATTTTCGGGTAGTAATGTAGGGATGGGTCTTGACCCATCCGCACCGCTGGCTGCGCGCAGCGCATTTAATCGCGCCGA
>CAKTAS010000027.1:0-17162 GCA_934529095.1 uncultured Gemmiger sp.
CCACTTCGAGATGCGCCTTTGAATCGCCATTCAAAACGATGACGGCATACGTAGCAGGTCATTGTAGATCAGATCGTCAAACGTGCCCACCCGTTCGTGTGTACACACAGCATAACACAGCAATCATTCTATTTTCAATAGGCGCGACGGAAGTTATCGCCATTTAGCAATATTATTTTGTGCTAAAATCTGATTTTTCGATTCTAACAGTGTCAATCATACTCTGCATCGAAATACCTATCTATCGACTTTACGGTTTTGAGGGGTATTTTGCTTGACCGCAAATATACGCACTCCCCAGCGAACGGTATCCGCTATGCAGCGATTCGCTGTTTCACAAAAGAACCGCACAGAGGCGATAACTATTTCACCCTTTTCACTGTCCTTACCTTACAGAACAGAAAATAGGCGATTTTCAGCCCTTAGCTGTACAAAAACAGGCAGCACCCAACCGAAGTTGAGTGCCGCCTGTTTTGTTGTCCAATCCTGCTTGGCAGATGCCGATTTTGTAGTTTCCTCAAATTACTGTCTTATCGGCACACGCCTGAAGCCCTTCCTTTTCTCTTATGCCAAAACTTCTTTAGGCAGGCGCTTGTCCAGCTGCACGGTCAGCAGCACAGCCAGCGCGATTTTGACAACATCGCCCGGCAGGTAGGGGATAACGCACCAGCCCAGCGCGGTCATCAGCGGGGTAGCGGTCAGCGCAATGAACCAGATGGTACCCAGCAGGTAGCAGGCGGCGCAGCCCAGCACCATACCCAGCACCATCGCCCAAGGCTTGCGCTGCAGGGCGTTTGCCACGGCGGGCGCGATGGCTGCCGCCAGAACATAGCCCACAACATAGCCGCCGGTCTTGCCCAGAATGGCGGAAAGTCCGCCGTTGAAGCCAGCCAGAACCGGCACGCCCACGGCTGCCAGCAGGATGAACACCAGCTGGCTGGCGGCGCCCCACACGGGACCCAGCATCATACCTGCCATATACACCCCGAACAGCGCCAGATTGACCGGCACACCCCACGGGGTAGGCACAGCCAGCTGGCTGCATACCACCGTCACGGCGGTGAACAGGGCGCAAAGAACCATCTTACGGACACGATTTGCCGAATTTGTCATACGATTTAACTCCTCTATCTTTTTTACTCGGTTTCCCGCACGCGGGCTTCGCCCGACAAAAGTGCGGTCACCGCAGTTTCTCCCTCAAAGCGCACGCGCAGGCGGCACTCCTCATCCACGCCCAGCGCCAGTGCCGAGCGTGCCTCGCAGCCGGGGCGAACGACCTCGATCTGCCTGCCCGGCAAAATTTGCAGCCGGCGGTACTCCTCCAGAAAATTGCCGTGATCCCGGGCGGTGTACAGCGCCCAAAACTCGTTCAGCACCGCCGCTGCCAGCGCCGCGCGGGTCCCGCCCGGCGGCGTTGTTTCATACAGCGCCCCTGCCACGCCGGAAATTTCCTGCGGCCAGCCCTGCGGCGGGGTGACCAGATTGATGCCCAGCCCCAGCACGGCGTAGTCCAGCATACCGGATTCTAAATCCAGCGATGCTTCGGTCAGAATACCGCAGACCTTTTTGCCGCCGTACAGCAGGTCGTTGACCCATTTGATCTCAACCTGCACACCGCACACCGTCCGGATGGCGCGCGCTGCCGCCACCGCCGCCATAGCCGTGATCTGCACCGCCTGCCGCGCCGCCATATCCGGGCGCAAAAGCAGGCTCATATACAACCCGCCCGGCGGCGAGTAAAAGCTGCGCCCCTGCCGCCCGCGTCCGGCGGATTGTGCCTGTGCAATCAGCACGCGCCCCTCCGGCTCACCGTCGGCGGCTTGGCGGCGCAGGGCGGCGTTGGTGCCGGGCAGACGCTGCACGACCTCGACCTGCAGCCCCGCGGCAGCGCCCTTGAGCCGCGCGCCGACCGCGTCGGCATCCAGCAAATCGGTATCCTTGTGCAGGATATACCCCCGGTTGGTCACCGCCTCAATGGGCGTACCGTCAGCGCGCAGCGCGGTGACCGCCTTCCAGACGGCAGTGCGGCTTACGCCGAGCTGCTGCGCCAGCTCCTGACCCGAAATATATCTTCCTCTGGCGGCATCCAGTGCTGCCAGAACCTGCTGCTTGACCAAACTGCCGCCCCCTTTTTCTTGCCGCATTGTGGGCAGTATACCGCGCCGCCGCGCCGGATGTCAACCGATTTCCGCGTTAAAGGTTGACAATCCCCACAAAAAACAGGCGCACTGCCCAAAACCGTGCGCCTGTACTTGTTTATTGTGTCAAATCCGCTTAGCCAGCCCCAGATCCGCCATAATATCGGTGCGGGCATCCTGCGCCAGCGTGGCAATGCGGCGAATACGCTCCGGCGTCATATACGGCGCCAGACCGCTGATGGAAAACGCGCTGTCGGCACGCCCGCCGACGCCCGGGATCGCCACCGCAACGCAGCGCACGCCCAGCTCGTTTTCCTCATCGTCAATGGCATAGCCGTTGGTGCGCACCTCGGTCAGCTGGGCTTGCAGCGCGTCAAATTCCACGATGGTATGTGCCGTCAGCTTTTGCGGGGTGGTGTGCTGCCAGATCTGCGCTACCTCGTCGGCGGGCAGGGTCGCCAGAATCGCCTTGCCCACGCCCGTGCAGTACAGCGGGCTGCGCAGCCCCACGCGGCTGGACATCCGCATCGGACCGCTTTCGGTTTTATAGATGTAGACAATATCCTGCCCGTCGCGTATGACCAGATGCACCGCCTCGCCCGTGCGCTGCGCCAAACGCTCCAGATGCACCTTGGCAACGTCCATAATATCCATGCTGTTGACAATACCGCTGGAAAGCTCAAACATCTTTAAGGTCAGGCGGTAGCGCCCGTTTTCGTCCTGCGCGGCGTACCCCAGCGAAACAAGGCTTGCCAGCAGGCGATGCACGGTGCTTTTGGCAAGCCCGGTGTCCTGCGCCAGCCGCTGTAAGCCCGCCCCGGCAGGGTGTGCCGCCAGACTTTCGATCAGTTGAAAGATGCGCTCCACGCTTTGTACGCCCGATTTGTCTGCCATGAGAGAGCCTCCCGCTAAAATTAACAATTTGTTCATAATTTGCAGAACTTGCGATTTTCGGAATTGCGTTCCGCATAGTGGAATAATTATAGCAAAGATTTTCGATTTTTGCAACCCATATGCCGAATAGTGGAATCCTGAGCATCTGTGACAAAAAATGTCGGTTGTTCCTTGTCAAAATTGACCGATTGACGTTTTTCCCGGCGATGCGTATAATAAAACTAAACAAATGCGCCGCAGGTCGCGGTGTGCAAAAAGTAAAGGAGAATTGCTATGAATTCTGTTTTGCAGCGTGTGTATGAGATCGGTATCATTCCGGTCATCGCCTTCAACAGCGTGGACGAAGCCCTGCCCCTGTGCAAGGCTTTGATGGCGGGCGGTCTGCCTGCCGCGGAAGTCACCTTCCGCACCGCCTGTGCCGAGGAGTGCATCAAGAAGATCCACGACGAGCTGCCCGATATGCTGCTGGGTGCCGGCACGGTTCTGACCGTTGACCAGGCTGACCGCGCTATGGCTGCCGGTGCTTCCTTCATTGTTGCCCCCGGCTTTGACCCCGAGGTCTGCAAGCACGTGATCGACAAGGGCGGCATCATGATGCCCGGCACCGCCACCTCCGGTGAGATGCAGCAGGCCATGAATATGGGCTGTGAGGTCGTCAAGTTCTTCCCCGCAGAGGCTAACGGCGGCGTGGACAAGCTGAAGAATATCGGCGCTGCCCTCAAGACCTGCAAGTGGATGTGCACCGGCGGCGTCAACGCCAAGAACGTCAACAACTACCTCGGCTACAACCAGATCATCGCCGTCGGCGGCACTTGGATGTGCAAGAGCGACAAGATCAAGGCCGGCGCCTGGGACGAGATCGCCGCTATGAGCCGCGAGGCCGTTGATGTTATGCTGGGTCTTGAGCTGGGTCACATCGGCATCAACTGCGCCGACGAGGCAGAGGCTGCCAAGACCGCTGAGGCGATCGGCGCCCTGCTGAGCATGGCTGTCAAGCCCGGCAACTCCAGCATCTTTGTTGGCAAGAAGGAATTTGAGATCATGAAGAAGCCCGGCCGCGGCACCCATGGTCACATCGCTATCCTGACCAACAACGTGGACCGCGCCATCTACCACCTGAGCCAGCGCGGCGTCAAGTTCGATATGGACAGCAAGAACGTCAAGGACGGCAAGACCATTGCCATCTACTTTGCTGACGAGATCGCCGGCTTTGCCCTGCATCTGGTCCAGAAATAAGTACCCTTGTATCCGAAATGGGGCGCACGCCCCGTACACAGATAAAAACAAACATTAAAGGAGTTCACCATGAAAGTTGTTACTTTTGGCGAATTGATGATCCGTCTGCAGCCGTTCAACTATGAGCGTTTCGTGCAGGCTAACACCCTCGAGTTCACCTTCGGCGGCGGCGAGGCCAACGTGGCCGTGTCCCTTGCCAACTACGGTGCAGATGCCGTTTTCGTAACCAAGCTGCCCAGCCACGCCATCGGTCAGTCCGCTGTCAACAGCCTGCGCCGCTACGGCGTCGATACCAGCAAGATCACCCGCGGCGGTGACCGTGTCGGCATCTACTTCAACGAGAAGGGCGCTTCTCAGCGCGGCTCTGTCTGCATCTATGACCGTGCCAACTCCGCCATCCAACTCGCCACCACCGCCGACTTCGATTGGGATGACATCTTCGAGGGCGTGGACTGGTTCCACTTCACCGGCATCACCCCGGCTCTGGGCGAGAATGTTGTTGAGATCTGCCGCGAGGCTTGCAAGGCTGCCAAGGCTCATGGCGTCAAGATCAGCTGCGACCTGAACTACCGCGGCAAGCTGTGGACCCGTGAGCAGGCCCGCGCTGCCATGACCGACCTGTGCCAGTATGTTGATGTCTGCATCTCCAACGAGGAGGATGCCAAGGACGTTTTCGGCATCGAGGCCGAGGCTACCGACATCTACGCCGGCGAGATCAACCGCGAGGGCTACAAGAGCGTTGCCAAGCAGCTGGCTGACAAGTTCGGCTTTGAGAAGGTTGCCATCACCCTGCGTGAGAGCCACTCTGCCTTCGACAATGGCTGGAGCGCCATGCTGTACGACGTTGCTTCCGGCGAGTATGCCTTCAGCAAGAAGTACGACCTGCACATCATCGACCGCGTTGGCGGCGGTGACAGCTTCGGCGGCGGTCTGATCTACGCCCTGCTGAGCGGCAAGACCACGCAGCAGGCTGTCGAGTTCGCTGTTGCTGCTTCTGCTCTGAAGCACTCCATCGAGGGCGACTACAATATGGTCACCGTTTCCGAGGTCGAGAAGCTCGCCGGCGGCGACGGCTCCGGTCGTATCCAGCGCTGATTTGCGCACCTGAATCTCCGTTTTCATCTGCCCCCTGCGGTTTGCCCCGCAGGGGGCTTTTTGCGTGCAAAAAAGAACGCATACGCCGCAGCGTATGCGTCCCACAGAATGTGTAGGGGCGACCATTGGTCGCCCGCCAGCTTGACGCAGCATCGTGTTTTCCGGGGCAGTTTTCTAGCACGGCAAACGGGCACGGGCGAGCAATGCTCGCCCCTACTAGCGTGGTAATTCTAAAATTTTACTTTGGCTTGTAGAAAAAGCCCTTTTTCGGGCAGTAATGTAGGGATGGGTCTTGACCCATCCGCACCGCTGGCTGCGCGCAGCGCATTCAATCGCGCCGAAAGGCGCGCGTTTTCACGTTATATCGTACTATCGGCTAGACCGCACGGAACGGTCAAGACCGTTCCCTACAAACCAACCGAAGGTTTGCAATATTCCCATTAGGTTTGTTGACTGTCCGATTGCCTTAAAAATTTTCTATAATATCCAGCAATTTGTCAAGATTTCTTTCGTTGCACTCCAAAATCAGAATCTGGCAGTCCGGGTCATCCAAAAGCGAGGCGTCAAAATTTTCCAGCCGTTCCCAGCGCGCCGCCGCAAAACGGCATTGCAGATAGGGGAGATATTCCTCGCCGAAGCTGTCCCCGAACACCCGCACGCTGCGGCTGTCGGCAGAAAAAAGCGCCGCGTAATTTTCGACCTCCCAGCAGGTTTCGTCGGGTACGCTGTCGTACAGCGAGGTCGCATACGCCATATCGCCGGTCATGGTGCCGACCGGCTTTACCGTATATTCGGTGGGCAGCCGGGTGGGCAGGTTCAGCTCCTCCAACACACCGTCCAGCCCCAGAAGCGCACCCAGCGCGTTCCAATGCCCGTCCGCCTTATAGTACAGCAGCCGTTCGGGGTGCAGCCTTGCCTGACTGCGCAGCAGGGAATACTGCCAGTTGACAGGCAGCGTGGTGTGCGACCGCATATACGCCACCATACGATCTGTGCGGTTTTGCTCGCTCACAATGGGGTAGCCGGCGGGCAGGTATTCGCGGTAGATGCGCGCCTTGTCGGGGGTCATATCTAACACCAGGGTGCAGCCCGCCTCGGCAAGGCGGTCGTGGATGACCTGCAATTTGGCGCTGCTCTGCGCCAGCACGGCAAGGCTGTCCAGCGTGTCGGTCCTGCCCTGATACCGCGCCAAAGGACGCGCTTCCGGCTCGTTTTCCTTGTAAAAGAACCAGCCGTCCTTGCCGGGCAGCACCTTTTTGCTTTGGCTGGTGCCGAACAGCGCGTAATCCAGCTGCGCATTGACCCACGTCAATTGAAACCGGAAAGGGGCGTTGTCCTCCATAAACAGATTCAGGGTCTGCGGCAGCTGACGCGGGTCGGATTGCAGGGTCTGCGGCAGCTGGGTGCGCAGGCGGTTTTCGTGCTTGTCGGTAGAAAAGCGGGTCGAAAACAGATTGTACACCAAAAACGACAGCCCGATCACGCCGCAAAACACCGCAATAAACATATATTTTGCTAAGGTACGCAGTTTTTTCATATCGTCGCCCCTTAAAACCGGATATACAAAAACTCATTGTAGGTACCCACCGACACCCGCATAATGCAGAGGAACAGCAGCCCCACCAGCACGATCATCCCCGGCACAGACGGCACGCTTTGGTCGCGCGCTGCCTGTTTCAGCCGGGGCAGCAGGCTTTGCAAAATGCCGCACAGCAGAAGCGCCGCCACAAAAATCAGCAGCAGCTTGGTGTCGGCAAACGCCTGCCACTCGTACCCGGGCGCACCCTTTTGCCAAGTCAGCACGCCGCGCAGCGCCGCCAGCGCTTCACGCATACCGGGCGCACCGTACACCACAAAGGTCAGCCACAGCATCGCCAAGGTGTAGCCGTGCTGCAGCGCGCCGGGCAGTCTTTCCACCCACCGGCGCAGCCCCAGACGCTCCGCACACAAAATCACGCCATGCATCGCGCCGAACGCCAGATATTTCCACGCAGCACCGTGCCAGAAGCCCGTCAGCGCAAAGACAAGCAGCAGGTTCAGGCAGGCTCGTCCCTCGCCCTTGCGGCTGCCGCCCAGCGGGATATAGACATAATCGCGGAACCAGTCGGACAGGGGGATGTTCCACCGATGCCAGAAGTCTGTCACAGACCTTGCGCAGTAGGGGTCGTCAAAGCTTTCCGGCAGGGTAATGCCGAAAAAGTGTCCCAGCCCCACCGCCATATCGGCGTAGCCGGAAATTTCGCAGTAAAATTGCAGCATATACGCCGTGTAGCCCAGCAGCAAGATCGGGGCAGGCAGCGTTGCGGCAGATACCGAGGTCACCTTGGCGCAAATCAGCGCCAGCTGATCTGCCAGCAGCACCTTTTTGGAAAGTCCCAGCACAAACCGCTTGATGCCGGCGCAAAAACGGTCGGCATCCACACAGCGGCTTTCGCTGCGGCAGGGCAGCTGCGGGTTCTGCTGCTCCCACCTGACAATGGGTCCCGACAGCGAATGCCCGAAAAACGCCAGAAACACGAAAAACCGCACCGGGCTTTTGATCGCCGCTGCCTTTCCGGCGGCAATATCGGCGCAGTAGCCGATGGCGGTAAACAGATAAAAGCTCATCCCCACGGGCAGCACGGCAGAAACCATCGGCAGGCTGCCGCCCAGCAGGGGGTTCAGCGTTTCTACCAGCAAGGGCGCGTATTTCATCACCGCCAGAATGGCAACATTGCACCCCACCAGCAGCACCAGCAGCGGCTTTTTGCGCTGCGCACGCTCCAGCAGCAGCCCGCCCAGCCAGTTGATGAACGCCGCGCCCAGCACCACCGCCGCGCTGCGGTAGCCCGCCAGGGCAAAAAACAGCAGGCTGAACACCGCCAGCACGCCGTTGCGGCAAGCCTTCGGCAGCAGATAATACACAAAAAGTGTCAGCGGCAGGAACACAAAAATAAATTGTACCGATGAAAAATCCAACTCCAACATCCTGTCCGGGCAGAATACGCCCAAATTTTACATCCTGTACCTATTATACGGACATTTTTGCGTTTGAGCAAGCGATTTTTCGCCGAATATTCCCGCGTTTCTTTGTGCAGAAACCATACTTTCTCCATAGACAAATGCACAGAAAAACGCTATAATACAAATAATGTTTTCCACATCGTCCAAAGGAGCCATTATGCCGAGAAAAAAGCAGTCCGATTTAGCCCAGCGGCTGGAAACGGTCATTAAAACATTGATTCCCCAGCGGGACACCAACGCCGAGGATTTAGGACCCATGATGCGCGCCATCAAGGCGGTACACAGCGCGACCGACCATACCTCCACCACACCGGAGGACTTGGAGCGTCAGCGCACCGCGCAGGAGCTGTTTGCCAAGCTGGTGACCCCCTCCTTGGGCATCCGCAGCGATGCGCTGAATATCCACGGTCTGCCTGCCGAATGGGTCAGCCTGGAACACGGGCATGACCGCCGCCACGCCGTGCTGTACTGCCACGGCGGCGGCTACACCTGCGGGCAGCTGGGGTATGCGCGGATCCTTGCCAGCAAGCTGGCGCTGTGTACCGGGTACGATGTGCTTTCGTTTGAATACCGCCTTGCCCCCGATAACCCGTATCCTGCCCAGATCGAGGATGCGCTGACCGCGTGGGATTACATGATGTATATGGGCTACGGTGCGCGGGACATCATTGTGGCGGGCGATTCCGCCGGGGGAAACCTTGCGCTGGAGCTTTGCTTAAAGCTAAAGGAGCAAGGGCGCGCCCAGCCGCGCGGGCTGGTGCTGTTCAGCCCCTGGACGGATATGACCGCCAGCGGCAAAAGCTACCGCACCTGCCGCACGCTGGACCCCATGCTCACGATGGAGTATATCGCCGCCGTGCGCGCCGCCTACACCGGACCGGACGCCGACTGGAGCCAGCCCTGTTACAGCCCGCTGTTTGCCGATCTGCGCGGTCTGCCGCCGACGCTGATTCAGGTTGGCACCAATGAAATTCTGCGTTCCGACAGTGAGCGTCTGGCGGACGCGCTGCAAAAGTCCGGCGGTTACGCCGCGCTGGAGGTGTACGAGGAATGCTGGCACGTTTTCCAGCAGATGCCCATCCACCGCGCCGCCCAGGCCATGGAGGCTGCCGGGCGCTTTGTGCAGCGCCTGATGTGAGTGATTTTAACGCTACAAGGAGATAATTCTTCATGTCCCAGAGTTGGTATAAAGTCGATAATGTCGCCAAGGTGTTTCTTGCCACCGCCAGCCGCCGCGACCCGCGGGTCATCCGCATCTCCTGCACCTTGCAGGACCCCGTGCAGCCGGAGCTTCTCAACGAGGCGCTGCGCAGCACCGCACGCGAGTGGCCGCAGTTTCAGGTAACGCTGCACCGCGGTTTATTCTGGCATTATTTTGAATCCACCGATCTTCTGCCCACCGTACATGAGGAGGACAAAGCCCCCTGCGCACCGCTGTATGTGCCGGAGCGCCGCAACCGTCTTTTGTACCGGGTGACCTATTTCAACAACCGCATCAATCTGGAAATGTTCCACGCCTTGACGGACGGAAACGGCGGCTTTTTGTTTTTAAAATCCATTGTACACAACTACCTTTCGCTGTGCCATCCGCAGGAAATGCTGGGTGCCGCCACCCCCAACAGTGCCTCGGCAGGGGAGCGCGAGCAGGACAGCTTCCGCAAATTTTACGGTGCCAGCAAGCGCAGCAACGTCCAAAAAGACCCCAAGGCGTGCCATCTGCGCGGGCTGCGCCTGCCCTATGACCAGCTGCAATTTTTTGAGGCGCACCTCAGCGTAAAAGAGGTTTTGTCCAAGGCGCGTGCGCTGGGCGTTTCGATGACCAGCTACATCGGCGCTTCCATGATGCTGGCTATCTACGCCGAGCTTCCCGCGCTGGAACGCAATAAGCCCATCGCCATCAGCCTGCCGGTCAACCTGCGCAACTATTACCCCAGCGAAACCGCACGCAACTTTTTCAATTCCGTCTATGTCGGCATCGTCGTCAAGGAAACCGACACGCTGGAAACCTTAGCCCCGCAGTTTGATGCCCTGTTAAAGGAAAAACTGCTGCCCGAAAACATACGCGCCCAGATGGACGAATTTGAAACGCTGGAGCATATGCCCGGCATCCGCCCGGTGCCGCTGGTCATCAAGAACGCCGTGGTAAACCTGTTTACCCAGAATGCCGACAAGCGCGTCACGGCGGTGCTTTCCAATATGGGGCGGCTGTCCGTTCCCGAAAAGCTGACGCCCTATGTGCGGTCGTTCTCGGCCTTTTCCAGCGCTAAGACGCTGTTTACGGTGGTCACCTCCTACGGGGATGACCTTGTGCTGGGTACGGCGTCGGCGCTGCGCAGCACCAACGTGCTGAGCCGGCTCTACCGCGGCTTTGTGCAAAACGGCTTAGCGGTCACTCTGTATGCCACGGAGGTGGAAAAATGATTACCTGCCCGCATTGTCATGTACAGATCGGCGGCGACAGCGAATACTGCCCCCTTTGCCAGAACCGTCTGCCCGGCACGCCCGACGCACCGTACTGGCCCGCCACCGCGCCGCGTATCCACCGCGCCGGGATGCTGTACAAAATCGTTGCCTTTCTCGCACTGGGTTCCTGTATGGCGGGGGGTGCCGTGGATTTTCTTTTGATCGACACGCCGCACACCCACTGGAGCCTGCTGGCTGTCTTGTGGGTCATTGTGGGGCTTTTGGTGCTGCGCGGCATCCTGCGCCGCCGTTACAACGGTCCGCGCCAGCTTTTTAACCTGCTGCTTATCGTTTCGGCAATGCTGGTTTTTACCGACTGGTTCCACGGCTACACCGGGTTCAGCCTTGATCTGGCGGTGCCGATTTTGTGCAGCATCTCGCTGGTGTGCAACTTTATCTTTTCGATCGTGCGCAGCCGCTACACCGTCAACGCCCTGGTCTATATGCTGATGAACATCGGCATCGGCATTTTGCCGTACCTGCTGCTGTTTTTCCGCGTGGGAGGCGGCACCATGAACGCCCGCAACATCCCGTGGGTGATTTGCCTGATCATCAGTATGATCACCTTTTTGGGGCTGGTCATCTTCCGCGGGCGCGATCTGCGCTGCGAGCTGGAAAAGCGGCTGCACCTGTAACGCTTGACAAACCCGCCGCAAAGGTCTATACTAAATAAGTTAAAACACTGTGACGAAGAAAGTACGCATCCGGCACCGGCATAAGAGAGGGCGGTCACCGGCTGAAAGCCGCCTGCAGGCAAGGGATGCGGAAGTTCACTTTTGAGTGGTGCGCGGGAAAGGCTGCAAAGCCCGGTAGTGCGCAACGGTGCTGCACCGTTATCGGCAGGCAAAGAGTGCCGCATTTTATGCGGAACACGGGTGGTACCGCGGAGTTTTGAATGACAAGGCTTCGTCCCTGACAACAGCAGGGACGGGGTCTTTTTTATTTTACCCTTGCCCCCAACGCAAAAAACGAGGTGTACTATGGAAGAAAAAATCAAGGAACTGCGCGCCGCCATTGAGCAGGCGGGCGCCGCTGTGGCAGACCAAGCCCAGCTTTCGGAATTCTGGCAGAAGTTTTTGAGCAAAAACGGCGAGGTCGCCGGGCTGACCAAGTCCCTGCGCGACGTTTCCAAGGAGGAGCGCCCCGCCGTCGGCAAGACCATCAATGAGTTTAAGCAGTGGGCAGAGGCGCAGTACCAGACCCTGTCCGCGCAGGTCGAACAGGCTGCGCTGGCAGCCCGCAACGCCGCCGAAACCGTGGACATCACCATGCCCGCCAAGGCGCGCCCCAACGGCAGTCTGCACCCCATCACGCTGGTCAAGAATGAGATCATCGATGTCTTTGCCGGTATGGGCTTTGAAATTTACGAGGGTCCCGAAATTGAGGACGACGACCACAACTTCACCCGCCTGAACGTACCCAAAAACCACCCCGCCCGCGATATGCAGGACACCTTCTATGTCGCTGACGACATCGTGCTGCGCACCCAGACCAGCGGCGGTCAGATCCGCGTTATGGATATGGAAAAGCCCCCCATCAAGGTGCTGGTACCCGGTCGTGTTTTCCGTTCCGACTCTGACGCGACGCATTCCCCGATGTTCCACCAGATGGAAGGTCTTGTCGTTGACAAGGGCATCACGCTGTGCGATCTGCAGGGTATGCTGGACAAGTTCGTGCAGGCGCTTTTCGGCTCTGAGGTCAAGACCCGTCTGCGCCCGTCCTACTTCCCGTTTACCGAGCCGAGCGTTGAGGTCGATGTTTCCTGCTTTGAGTGCGGCGGCAAGGGCTGCCCGCTGTGCAAGCACACCGGCTGGATCGAGGTCCTGGGTGCCGGCGTTGTACACCACAGCGTTCTCGAAAACTGCGGCATTGACCCCGAAGTGTATTCCGGCTTTGCCTTCGGCATCGGCATTGAGCGTATCGCCATGCTGAAATACGGCATCAACAACATTGGTCTGATGTTTGAGAACGATATGCGGTTCCTCAAGCAGTTCAAGGGCTAAGAAAGGGGAGGGAATACACCATGAAAGTACCGTTCAGTTGGTTAAAGCAATATGTAGATATCGACGTCACCGCCCAAGAGCTGGAGGGCAAGCTGTTTGACTGCGGCTTTGAGGTCGAGGAACTTATCGACCTCGGCGGCGAGATCAGCAAGGTCGTTGTCGGCGTTGTCACCGAGTGTGTCCCGCAGGAGGGCACCCACCTGCACATCTGCAAGGTGGATTGCGGCGATTACGGTCACGACATCCAAATTTCCACCGGCGCTGCCAATGTTTACGCCGGTATGCACACCCCCGCCGCGTTGGACGGCTCCACGCTGCCCGGCGGCATTAAAATCAAGGCAAAGCCCCTTATGGGCATCGAGTCCAACGGTATGCTGTGCAGCGGCACCGAGCTGGGTCTGAATGACGACCTGTACCCCGGCGCCGAGGTATACGGTCTGCTGGACCTGCCCAAGGACACCGTACCCGGCACCCCCATTCAGGACGTTGTGGGGCTTGACGACTATATCTTTGATATTTCCATCACCGCCAACCGCGCCGACTGCCAGAGCGTTCTGGGCATTGCGCGTGAGGTTGCCGCCGTGCTGGGCAAGCCGCTGAAGATGCCCGCAACGGACTACACCGTCAGCGAAACCACCGAGCCGCGCCTGTCCATCACCGTGGAAGCGCCCGACCTTTGCCCGCGCTACATCGGACATTATGTTCACAACATCACCCCCGGCGAGTCCCCCCGCTGGATGCGCCGCCGGTTGGCACTGTGCGGGCTGCGCAGCATCTCCAACGTTGTGGACATCACCAACTATGTCATGCTGGAAATCGGTCAGCCGATGCACGCCTTTGATATGGACACGCTGGAAAGCTGCCAGATCATCGTGCGCCGCGCCAAGGACGGCGAGAAGATCACCACCTTGGACGAAAAAGAGTTCACCCTGACCCCCAATAACCTTGTCATCTGCGACGGCACCAAGCCCGTGGCACTGGCCGGTGTTATGGGCGGTCTGAACAGCGAGATCAAGGACGGCACCACCCAGCTGCTGTTTGAAAGTGCCAAGTTCGCCCGCGACAACATCCGCAAGACCGCCCGCGGTCTGGGTCAGAACACCGACGCCTCCAGCCATTACGAGAAGGGCATCTCCGAGTATGCCACCGAGCTGGGTATGGCACGCGCCTTGCACCTGATCCAAGAGCTGGGCTGCGGCGAGGTCACCGCCACCCACTTTGACTGCTCTGCCGGTGCCGCGCGTGAGGGCAAGCATTTCACCGCAAAAATCAGCCGCATCAACGCCATTTTGGGCATCACCGTGCCTACCGATGCGATTCTGGATATTCTCGCCCGTCTGCAATTTGAGGTTGCCTTGGAAGCCGACGGTGACACCATGCAGGTCACCGCGCCCCGCTGGCGTGAGGATATTGAGGTCGGCGAGCCGGATCTGGCAGAGGAAGTCATCCGCGAATACGGCTACGAGCATATCAAGCCGACCTTCCTGAAAGCGGCGCAGGTCACCACCGGCGGGCTGACCGCCGAGCAGAAGGCGCACGACAAGACCAAGCGCACCATGTGCGCCCAAGGCTTCTATGAAGCGGAAACGCTGGCGTTCTACGCCGACGCTGACCTCGATATGCTGCACATTGCCGCCGACGCGCCCGAGCGCAAGGTCATCCGCATCGTGAACCCCATCTCCTCCAATCTAACCATCATGCGCTCTCTGCTGGCGCCGTCCCTGCTGAATGTCGTTGTGGACAACCTCAAAAAGGGCAACGGCGAGGGTCGCCTGTTTGAGCTGTCCAACATCTACATTCCCAAGCAGCTGCCCATCACCGAGCTGCCCGAGGAACGTCTGCATCTTGGCTTTGCCGCTTGGGGCGCAGACGAGGATTTCTTCACCGTAAAGGGCGCTGTTGAGGCGCTGGGCGAGGCTTTCGGCGCACCGCTGACCGTTGCGCGCTGCACCGACACGCCTTGGCTGCACCCCGGCATTGCCGCTTATATCCTGTGCAAGGGCGAGCGCGTGGGCGTGTTCGGCAAGCTTGCCAACGATGTGACCGGCGAGCTGAAGCTGCCCAAGGACAGCCGCTCCAACCAGAACATCTATCTGGGCGAGATCGACTGGGTCGCCTTCCACGCCTTGGTACCTGCCGCCATCCACTACGCCCCGATCCCGGCGCTGGCACCCGTGCAGCGTGACCTTGCCTTGGTTGCCCCCGAAAGCACCGAGTGCGGCACCCTGATCGACGAGATGCAGCGCGCCTGCAAGCAGCTGAGCAAAGTCGAGCTGTTTGACATCTACCGCGGCGAAAAGCTGGGTGCCGACAAAAAGAGCATGGCGTTCAGCCTGTACTTCCAGCCCACCGACGCGCCCTTTGCCGCCGATGAGGTGGACCGCTTTGTCAAAAAGATTCTGGGCAACCTCAAATTCAAGCTGGGCATCGAGATCCGCGAGTAATTCTAACCCTTTCTATCCTGCGCTTCGGCGCAGGATTTTTTGTTTTCTGCTACAAAACGGTCACATCCTGCGGTATAATAAAAGAAGAAAGGAAGTGTACCCCGTGAAACCGATTTTAATTGTGGATGACGAGCCGTCCATCACCGCCCTGATACGCCGCGTGCTGACCACCGCCGGGTACACCTGCCAGACGGTAAACGACGGGGCGGCTGCCGCCGATTTGTTGGAGCAAAACCAGTACGACCTTGTTTTGCTGGATATTATGATGCCCGGCGTGGACGGCTATGACCTGCTGCGCTACATACGCCCCACCGGCACGCCCTGCATTTTTATCACCGCCAAGGCGACCGTAGCCGACCGTGTGCAGGGGCTGCACAGCGGCGCGGACGATTACATCATCAAGCCCTTTGCCCCCGCCGAGCTGGTGGCGCGGGTCGAGTGTGTTCTGCGCCGGGCAGGGCGGGGTATGGCGGTGTTTACCGCGTGGGATGTCACGGTGGATACCGCTGCCTGCACCGTAACACAAAACGGTGCCACCGTGCCGCTGACCCCCAAGGAATACGAGCTGCTGTTGCTGTTGCTGCGCAGCCGGGGCAATGTTTTGTACCGCGACTATTTGTACGACACCATCTGGGGCGAACAGCTTTTGAACGACAACACCCGCACGCTGGATTCCCACATCCGGCGGCTGCGCAAAAAGCTGAACTGGGGCGATAAGATCCGCACCGTGCAGCGCACCGGCTACTGCTTAGAAAAGGAGGATTTCCGATGAAAAAGCTTTTGTGTATTTTGTCCGCCCTGCTGCTGTGCGCCTGCACGGCGGCTGCGCCTGCCGGGAGCGACGCGGCAGAGGCTCCGCCCACCGCCGCGCCTGCCCCCGCAAGGGAAATGCATCAGCTCTCCGCCCTGTCGGGCGGCTCACCGGGGCAGGGTGGGTACTACCATGTCTACTACCCGGATGATGCGGAATATGCCCTTGCCGCCGTGATCGACCCCGTCACCGGGCAGGATCGCGTTTTGTGTTCCCGCAGCGGCTGCGCCCATAACGAGGAAACCTGCCCTGCCTTTTTTGGGCGCATCACCGAGGATTCGCCCTATATTTCCGGCAACCTGTACGCCGATGGGGACAAGCTGTACTGGCTGCGCACCCCCACGGGCAACCAGATCAGCAACACAAACGATGCCTTTTTGGACGTCAGCGATCTTGACGGCAGCAACCGCCGCCGTATCGTCGCGGGCGGCGTCATCCCCCTTTATCTGTCTACCGGCTGGTACGGCAATGGCGAAAGCTTGTTCTGCACTTACCGCTGCGGCAGTTATTTTGCCGTCTACCGCTTTGACGAAAACGGCGTCAAGGCTATCTATGAGCGCCAAGGCACACAGCAGGTTCTGACCGACATCATCGGTGTCTGGCAGGACAAGCTGCTGCTTTCCTGGCGTGAAGATTACGTCACGCCCGACTACCCGCCGGAGGGTTCCTCCGAGGAACTGTGGTCGGCATGGGATGAAGCCTGCCGCACCGCCAAGAAGCAGGCACCCCTGCACCTTGCCATGCTGGATGCCGACGGAAACTTTACCGACACCGGGCTTACGCTGCCCGCAGAGAGCTGCGAGGTATATCCCGTGCAGGGGGATTCTCTGTACGCGCTGGAGCATTCCGGACGCCGCTGGCGCTATGACCTTGCCGCCAACACGGCGGAGGAGCTGGAATCCCTGCCCGCCATTGAGGGCGATTATTCGGTATATAGTCAGCCCTACGGCACATGGGTCACGGGCAGCTATTTTACGCCCGGGCAGGACAATTATACTGAATATTGGCTCAACCTTGCCGACGGCAGCTATCTGGAACCCCAGCCCACATGGCTGAAGGACGAATGCGTTCCGCG
>CAKTAS010000028.1:0-16873 GCA_934529095.1 uncultured Gemmiger sp.
TCGGCCACTTTGAGATAAGTTTGCATCTGAACCATCTTTCAGGTCCTCCTTTCAAAGTACCAGGCTGATTATTTTGCTTTCTCGATGATCTTGACCAGACGCCAGTTGACGTCCTTAGAAATCTTGCGGGTCTCCATGATCTCAACGCGGTCGCCGATGCCGGCTTCGTTGTTCTCGTCATGCGCCTTGAATTTCTTGGTGCGCTTCAAGATCTTCTTGTACAGAGGGTGCTGGACGCTGTCCTTAACTGCAACAACGATGGTCTTGTCCATCTTGTCGGAGACGACGACGCCCACGCGGGTCTTTCTCAGATTACGTTCCATGTCTTACCCTCCCTCTTAAGCGTTTTTGGCATTCTTCTCAGCCAGAACGGTCATCACGCGGGCGATGTCCTTCTTAACGGCTTCGATACGAATGGGGTTGTCCAACTGGTTGATGGCGTGCTGAAAGCGCAGGTTGAAGAGTTCGGCCTTCAGGTCCTTGAGCTGCTTGTTCAGCTCGACAGCGGTCATTTCGCGCAGTTCAGTGGCTTTCATTCAGCGTCACCCTCCTTTACAGTGTCAAGCTCTTCGCGCTTGACGAATTTGCAGCGAACCGGCAGCTTGTGGCTGGCCAGACGCAGAGCCTCGCGGGCAACATCCTCGCTGACATCAGCCAGCTCAAAGAGCACGCGACCCGGCTTGACAACGGCTACCCAATACTCGGGGCTGCCTTTACCGGAACCCATACGGGTGCCGGCGGGCTTCTCGGTAACGGGCTTGTCGGGGAAGATCTTGATCCAGACCTTGCCGCCACGCTTGATATAACGGGTCATGGCAATACGGGCCGCCTCGATCTGGTTGGAGGTGATCCAGGCCGGCTCCAGTGCAACCAGACCGTAATCGCCCTGGTTGACCTTGTTGCCGCGCATGGCCTTACCGGTCATGCGGCCGCGCTGAACGCGGCGGTACTTAACACGCTTCGGCAGTAACATTACTGTTTGCCTCCTTCCTTCTTGGCGGGGGCTTTGGCACCCTTCAGGATCTCACCTTTGTAGATCCAAACCTTAACGCCGACCTTACCATAGGTGGTGTTGGCCTCGGCAAAGCCGTAGTCGATATCGGCACGCAGAGTCTGCAGGGGGATGGTACCCTCGTGGTAGCTCTCGGTACGGGCGATATCAGCGCCGGCCAGACGACCGGAGCAGGTGACCTTGATACCCTTTGCGGGGGTAACGCTGCGGTCACGGGGCTGCATAGCGTTGCGGATGCACTGCTTCATAGCGCGGCGGAACGCGATGCGGCGCTCCAGCTGGGAAGCAACATCCTCAGCAGCCAGCTGAGCGTTGGTGGAGGTGCCCTTGACCTCGATGATGTTCAGGTTCACAGCCTTGCCGGTCATTGCGGCGAGCTGCTTCTCGATCTTAGCGCTCTCAGCGCCGCCCTTACCGATAACGATACCGGGCTTAGCGCAGAAGACGTTGACCTTAACGCGGGGGGCGCCGGTCTGGCTGTCCACAGTGCGCTCGATCTCGATCTTAGGAACGCCGGCAGCATACAGCTGCTTCTTCAGGGTGGTGCGGATCTTGTGATCCTCTACCAGGGTGTCGCCGAATGCCTGCTTAGAGGTAAACCAGCGGCTGTCCCAATCTTTGATTACGCCCACGCGCATGCCGTGGGGATTGACTTTCTGGCCCATTTGTTTACCTCCTTATACTTTCTCTTTCAGCACAACAGTCATATGGCTGGTGCGCTTGAGGATGCGGTATGCGCGGCCCTGAGCGCGAGGCATAATGCGCTTCAGCGTAGGACCGGGGCAGACATAGCATTCAGCAACATACAGATTGTTGCGATCCATGTTGAAGTTGTTTTCCGCGTTAGCGGCAGCAGAGTTCACCAGCTTGAGAAGGGGCTCGCAGGCGGCCTTCGGGGTGTACTGCAGGATAGCCAGCGCTTCGTCCAGGGGTTTGTTACGGATGAGGTCCATCACGATCGAAACCTTGCGGGGACTAATGCGGGCATAACGGAGAATAGCCCGTGCTTCCATTCGATGTTCCTCCTCTCTTATTTACCGGCGGTCTTGCCGCCAGCATGACCGGTGAACTTGCGGGTAGGTGCAAACTCGCCCAGCTTGTGGCCAACCATATCCTCGGTGACGTATACGGGCACGTGCTTGCGGCCGTCATGAACGGCGAAGGTGTGACCAACGAACTCGGGGAAGATGGTGGAGGAACGGCTCCAGGTCTTAACGACGGTCTTTTTACCGGCCTCGTTCATAGCCTCGACCTTTTTCATCAGGGAAGGCAGAACGTAAGGGCCCTTCTTGGTGCTTCTAGACATTGTTCAAAAACCTCCCTTAGCCATTGGCGCGCTTGACAATGAACTTGTCGCTGCGTGCCTTGTGTTTGCGGGTCTTCAGACCCAGAGCGGGCTTGCCCCACGGAGTACGAGGGCTGGAGTGACCAACCGGGGCGCGGCCTTCGCCACCGCCGTGAGGGTGATCACAGGGGTTCATAACAGAACCACGGCTACCGGGACGAACGCCCATGTGGCGCTTACGACCGGCCTTGCCCAGGTTGACGTTCTCGTGGTCGAGGTTAGAAACAACGCCGATGGTGGCGATGCAGTTCAGACGAACGTTGCGCATCTCACCGGAGGGCAGACGAACCAGAGCGTAGCCATTTTCCTTAGCCATCAGCTGCGCCATAACACCGGCGGAGCGAACCAGCTGACCGCCCTTGCCGGGGTACAGCTCGATGTTGTGGATCATGGTACCGACGGGGATGTTCTCGAAGGGCAGAGCGTTGCCGGGCTTGATGTCCGCGTTGGGACCCGCCATAACGGTGTCGCCGACCTTCAGACCATCGGGAGCCAGGATGTAGCTCTTGACGCCGTCTTCATACTCGACCAGAGCGATGAAGGCGGAACGGTTCGGGTCATATTCCAGCGTCTTGACGGTGGCAGGAACATCAAACTTGTTGCGCTTGAAGTCGATGACACGGTACTTGACGCGGTTGCCGCCGCCCTGATGGCGAACGGTGATCTTGCCGGTGTTGTTACGGCCGGCGTGCTTTTTCTTGGATTCCAGCAGGCTGCGCTCGGGCGCCACTTTGGACAGAACACTGTAATCAGTGACGGTCATATCGCGGCGGCCGGGGGTAGTCGGCTTGTACTTCTTGATAGCCATTGTAGATCTCCTTGTTGTTATCTTATGAATTTTTATCGGGGTCATATCCCCATAAGCGAACCCCTCGGCGGGGTTCTGCCAACAGTCGGGTCAAGTCCCGACCGGTAGGCTCTTAGACCATGGAGTTGAAGAATTCAATCTCCTTGGAATCCGGGGTCAGGGTGACGATGGCCTTCTTGCTCTTGGCAGTGTAGCCGGCGTGCATGCCCTGACGGCGGTAACGGCCGCGCACGGAGATGGTGTTGACCTTAGCGACCTTCACGCCGAACAGCTCTTCAACAGCCTTGGCGATGTCGATCTTGGTGGCGTCGGTAGCAACCTTGAAGGTGTACTTCTTGTCGGCAATGCCGGCCATAGAGTTCTCGGTGATGACGGGGGCGAGAACGATATCCTGTGCGAATTTCATCACGCGTATACCTCCTCAAGTTTCTTGGCGGCGTCAACGCTGAGGATCAGCTTGTCGGCGTTGACAACATCGTAGGTGTTTACGCTCAGAGCGGCGGTCTTGACACCGGGGATGTTGGCGGCGCTCTTGACGAACTTGGCATCCAGAGCATCATTGACGATCAGGTTCTTCTTGCCTGCGCCGACAGCGGCGAGGAAAGCGACCACGGTCTTGGTCTTGTACTCGTCAGCGGCGATCTTGTCAACCAGGATCATGTTGCCGTTGGCAGCCTTGTCAGACAGGGCGCTGAGCAGAGCCAGACGCTTGACCTTCTTGTTGATGGTGTAGTAGTAGCTGCGGGGCTTGGGACCCAGAGCGATACCACCGTGGGTCCACTGGGGAGCACGGATGGAGCCCTGACGAGCGTGACCGGTGCCCTTCTGGCGCCAAGGCTTCTTGCCGCCGCCGCGGACTTCCTTACGGATCTTGGTGTTCTGGGTGCCCTGGCGCTGGTTGGCCAGGAAGTTTACGACTGCCTCGTGGACAGCCTTTTCGTTCGGGGTGATACCGAACACGGCGTCGGAAAGCTCAACGGTGGAAACTTTCTTGCCGTTCATATCGACGACATCAAACTTTGCCATTGTGTTTTCCTCCTTTACGCTTTCACGCTGTCGTGGATGGTGACGACCGAGCCCTTGGGACCGGGGATAGCACCCTTGATGGCGATCAGATTGTTTTCAGCGTCAACCTTGACGACGCTGAGGTTCTGTACGGTTACGCGCACAGCGCCCATGTGACCGGGCAGACGCTTGCCCTTGAACACGCGGGACGGGGTGGAAGTGGAACCGTTGGAACCGGCATGACGGGCAACGGGACCGGTGCCGTGGGTCTCGCGCAGGCGATGCTGACCGAAGCGCTTGATAACGCCCTGGTAGCCCTTGCCCTTGCTGGTGCCGACGACGTCGACCTTGTCGCCCTCGGCGAAGACATCAGCCTTGAGGATGTCGCCGACGTTGACACTGGCGATGTCCTCAAAACGGAACTCGCGCAGGGTGCGCTTGGGGGCGACGTCGGCCTTGTCGAAGTGACCCTTGGCGGCCTTGTTGACCTTCTTGGCGCTCACTTCGCCGTAGCCCATCTGAACAGCCTGATAGCCGTCAGACTCAACGGTCTTCTTCTGGACGACGGTGCAGGGACCGGCCTCGATGATGGTGACCGGAACGACCTTGCCGTTGGCGTCGAACAACTGGGTCATGCCCAGCTTCTTGCCGATGATACCTTTTTGCATTGTGTTTTTCCTCCTGTAAAGGTTATTGGTTGGTGGGGTTTCACCAACATGACCTCTCCGCTGTTGGCTTTGCAGCGAGATTGGTTCTGCTTTCGGGGTGGCTTGTCATCAAACCGCCGGCCGTACGCGGATCACGGCCGCGCGTACCGGCCTTGTTTCATGGTGGTAAGTTTCCGATTACAGCTTGATCTCGATGTCAACGCCGGCGGGGAGCTGCAGGCTCATGAGAGCCTCGACCGTCTTGTTGGACGGCTTCAGAATGTCGATCAGACGCTTGTGGGTGCGGGTCTCGAACTGCTCACGGCTGTCCTTGTACTTGTGGACAGCGCGCAGGATCGTGACGATCTCCTTGTCGGTGGGCAGAGGGATCGGGCCGGACACGCGGGCGCCGGTGCGCTTTGCGGTCTCCACGATCTTCTGTGCCGCTGCATCGATCAGGGATGCATCGTAGCTCTTAAGACGGATTCTGATTTTTTCTTTGACTGCCATTACATTCGCCTCCTATAAAATTTTGTGCCTTAGGCGAGCCGATAAACAACACACGTTTCCGGGTGTTCAACCTTTACCCATGACAAAATCCGGTGAACCGTGTTTGCACAGTTCTCCCGGAAAGAAACATCACAAAGTAAAAGCGAACATTGGTCCGCGCCGCAGAATGCAGCAGCGTACGTATCCCTTTGTTTCCGTAATTCTTTCGCCCGGTTCTAAGATCGGACATACTCCGCGGAAAAACCCTTCGCCAAGCGGCGCAGGCAACCTCCCGCATCAACGCATATCGCGGCTTGCGCAGGACGCTTGTAACTATCTGCACAAGCCTTTCGCAGCCAAGAAAGATTATAACACGGCATCGCGCAAATTGCAAGTGTTTTTTGGCATTTTTACAAAAATTTTTTACGGATTTTCTACGTTCTGCCGAAGCTTGCCGGTTATGCACCTTCTGCCCTGTTTTTGGCAGAAACCGGGCAGAATTTGGTGCAATCCGACCAGTTTTTGTGTGCAGGGGGGATTTGCGGGGCAAACCAGAGTACCCGCAATATCGTAATTGCCGTAAAACCGTGGGCGGGGCATGCCCCGCCCCTGCGGGGTGGTTGATTTTTGCTGCCGCACAATCCTGTGATGGTTTGGTATTTCCGGCAGGTTTGTAGGGGACGGTCTTGACCGTTCCGTGCGGTTTACCCGTTAGGTCGATTTGCCGGGATGGCTGCGGCGGGCGGCATATATGCCGCCCCTACGAATCACCCGTTATGTTGCTGCTGCCGCAAAACCGCGGGCGGGGCATGCCCCGCCCCTGCCGCGCGGTGGTTTTTTATTGCCCCGCCCCTGCCGGAGCCGCCTGCCTTATATTATATATAATAAGGTAGGCAGCTGCCTTTTCGGCATTACACGTCGCCGGGTGTTTAACGCTTTTCGTACTTCATCGCCTTGGCGACCTTGACCGCCGCGAGATACCCCGCCGCCGCCAGAACCAGAAAGACCCGGCAGGTCACATTTGACGCCCGGCCCTGTGTGGCAGCAAACGTGGCGATCCCCTGCCCTGCTGCCGCCACGGCGCACAGCACCGCCGCCAGCGTGCAGCGTCCCGGCAGCTTTTCGGCTGTCTGCTCGTGCAGGTAGGCGCGCAGCGGTTCGCCGCCCGCCGTCATACGCAGCAGCGTGTACAGCGCATAAACCGCCGCCAGCAGCGCCGCCACATAAGACAGCGACACATACGCCGGCATATGGGCGGTAGCGCCCGGCACAAAGCCCGCTCCCGCCGTAAGCGCGGCAGCACCGCCGCAGAGCAGCCACAGCCGCAGCAGCACCGTCCTGCGCGGCGTCTTGCCCACATAGTGGCAGTGCGCACCGCAGTATTGGTAGTTGCCGTTGAGGTCGCGCTGAAAATCATCCAGATAGGCGCGCTTGTTCTTGCGTTCCGCCATTATTCGATCCCCGTCAGATCGTAGTTGTCCAGCCACTGCTTGGCGGTTTCGCAGACGCCGCGCAGGCAGCTTTCCTCAAACGGGGAGGTCAGCCCGGCATTTTTCAGCAGCTCGGTAAAGACGCGGCTGCCGCCCTGCAGGGTGTATGCCATATAGTGGTCCCACGCATCGGCGCGATCCTTTTGCAGCATCGCCCAGAATTGCAGGCTGACGGTCTGCGCCAGGCAATAGTCGATGTAGTAGAACGGGCTTTGGTAGATGTGCATCTGGCGCTGCCAGCCCTCGCCCTCGCCGTAGAAGGGGATCTCGTCGCCCAGCTGCATCCACGGCATATAGACGCCCAGCAGCTCCTTCCAGACGCCGTGGCGCTCTTTGGGGGTCATATCCGGCTTTTCGTAGACGATGTGCTGGAAGTGATCCACCATCGTGCCGTAAGGGATAAAGGTCAGCGCGCCCGCCAGATGGCTGTAGCGGAACTTGCGGGCATCCTTGCCGAAGAAGCCCTCCACCCAAGGCCAGGCGAAAAATTCCATCGACATCGAGTGGACCTCGCAGCCCTCCATGCTGGGCCAGACGGTGGCATACGGGATGCGGTTGCGGTTCATATAGGCGGCAAAGGCGTGTCCCGCCTCGTGGGTGACGACCTCCACGTCGTGCTGGGTGCCGTTGAAGTTGGCAAAAATGAACGGTACAGCGTAATCGCCCAAGCCGGTGCAGTAGCCGCCGCCCGCCTTGCCGGGGGTGGAGAGCAGGTCCATCAGCTCATCGTCCAGCATTTTGTTGAAGAACTCCGACGTTTCGGGCGAAAGCTCATCGTAGAATTTTTTGCCCTGCGCCACAATGGCATCGGCGTCGCCGCAGGGGGTGGGGTTGCCGCTGCGGAACATCAGCGCGTTGTCGGCAAAGTTCATGGGGTACTGCTTGCCCAGACGCTTGGCCTGCTCGCGGTAGATGCTGTCTGCCAGCGGCACAAGGTACTTGACCACGGCGGCGCGGAATTTTTCAACGTCCGCCTTGGTGTAGCAGTTGCGCCCCATACGGTAGTAGCCCAAGGTGGTGTAGCCCTCGTAGCCGAGCTTTTTGCCCATGGTGTCGCGCAGGTGGACGAGCTTGTCGTAGATGCCGTCAAACTCCGCCTGATGCTCCTTATACCACTTGCCCTCCGCCTGCCATGCCGCCAGACGGCGCGCATCGTCGGGGTCGTTCTTGAAGGGGGACAGCTGGCTCAGCGTGTAGACGCCGCCCTCAAAGGGGATCTGGGCGCTGGCGATCAGCTTGCCGTACTCGGTGGTCAGCTTGTTTTCCTCTGCCATTTCGGGCAGAATTTCGGGCGAGAACGCCTTGTCGGCGATCTCGGCATTGACGAACATCAGGTCACCGTACTCGGCGGCAAAGTCCTTGCGGAAGGGGCTGGCGAGCATTGCCTTGCTCCATGCGTTTTCGCACTCCTGCAGCTGGGGCAGCGCCTCGTTCCAGAAGTTCATCTCCCCGTCATAGAACTTGTCGCGGGTGTCGATGGTGTTGCGCACGCTGGCAAGGTTTGCCAAGGTGTCGATGTGCTTGCTCAGGGTCTGCTCGCGCAGGAAAACCTCGCGGGCGGCGGCGTAGTCCGGGGCAGCCTGCAGCTCTGCCAGCAGGTCAGCGAACTGCTGCTTGACGGCGGCAAGGTCGGGGCGCTCATAGGGCATCTCGGAAAATTTCATAGCGTTTACTCCTTATTCAATAGGTATCTGCTTTTCTAAAATTATAACACACCGGGGCAGGAAATCAAGGGGGGCAGAACCTACCGTGCGCCGTGCAAAAAAGGCACCCGCCTTTTTTGCGGGTGCCTTTGCTGCGTATACGGAAAATCAGCCGGGCTGCTTGCCGATGTAAGCGAGGATGCCGCCGTCAACGTAGAGGATCAGGCCGTTGACAAAGTCGGAAGCCTCGGAAGCGAGGAACACGGCGGGTCCGCCCAAGTCCTCGGCTTCGCCCCAGCGCTCGGCAGGGGTCTTGGCGACGATGAACTGGTCGAACGGATGGCGGGAACCATCGGGCTGGATCTCGCGCAGGGGTGCGGTCTGCGGGGTGGCGATGTAGCCGGGTCCGATGCCGTTGCACTGGATGTTGTACTTGCCGTACTCGGAGGCGATGTTCTTGGTCAGCATCTTCAGACCGCCCTTGGCAGCGGCGTAGGCGGAAACGGTTTCACGACCCAGCTCGCTCATCATGGAGCAGATGTTGATGATCTTGCCGCCGCCCTGCTCGATCATATCGGGAATGACCGCCTTGGCGACGATGAAGGGGGCGTTCAGGTCCACGTCGATGACCTGACGGAACTGGGCAGCGGTCATCTCGATCATCGGGATGCGCTTGATGATGCCGGCGTTGTTGACCAGCACGTTGATGTGACCGACTTCCTCGGTGATCTTCTTGACCATCTCATTGACGGCGTCCTCGTTGGTGACGTCGCAGACATAGCCGTGGGCGTTGATGCCGGCTTCCTTGTAGGCAGCCAGACCCTTGTCCACCAGCTCCTGCTTGATGTCGTTGAAAACGATGGTGGCGCCGCAGTTCGCCATGGCGGTGGCAATGGCAAAGCCGATGCCGTAGGATGCGCCGGTGATCAGCGCGACCTTGCCGGTCAGGTCAAAGGATTTGGGTGTGCAGACAGACATAATGATACCTCCAAATAATTTTTGCGCTTTAAAAACGCAATATATGTTCGATTTAGGTCAACGAAGGTCCGTTGTGGCGATATTGTCCATATCGTCAAATTCCATATTTTCGCCGCCCATTGCCCAGATAAAGGTGTAGTTGGACGTGCCGACACCACTGTGGATGCTCCAGGAGGGGCTGATGACAGCGTCATAGTTATGCATCACGATGTGGCGGGTCTCGGTAGGTTCGCCGCACATATGGAACACCGCCTGCCCCTCGGGGACTTCAAAGTAAGTGTAAATTTCCATGCGGCGCTCGTGCGTGTGGCTGGGCATGGTGTTCCAGTTGCTGCCGGGTTCCAAGGCGGTCATGCCCATGGAAAGCTGGCAGGTTTTCAGCACGCTGGGGTGGATAAACTGGTTGATGGTGCGCTTGTTGCAGGTTTCGACGCTGCCCAGGGGGCGCTTAGCTGCCTGCTCGATGGTGATGAGCTTATTTTCGTAGCTGCAGTGCGCCGGGGCGGACACCATATAGAACTTGGCGGGGTGGTCTGCGTCGTCGCTTTTAAAGGTAACCTTCTGGTTGCCCTTGGTGATGTACAGGCAGTCCTTGTAATTGAGGTGATACGCCTGACCGTCGGCGGTGATGGTGCCGGCACCGTCGCCGATGTTGAAGATGCCGATCTCGCGGCGCTCCAGGAAGTAGTGGGTGCCGAAGTTCGCCCAGACGTCAATGCCCTTATCGATGGGGACCTCCTCATGCACAGGCATACAGCCCAAGGTGACCATACGGTCCACATGGCTGTAGACCGCAACGACCTCATCTGCCTTGTACAGACCGGTGATCAGCATTTCGCTGCGGGTTTCCTCGGTGGTGTAGCGCTTGAAATCCCGCTGGTTGCAGGAGTAGCGTATATCCATAATTCCAAATCCTTTCTCCGCCCGAAAGCGGACATATTTTGCTCACCATTTAGGTATATTATACCGCATCTTTCCATTTCCACCTAGTGGCAGTATTGCACAAATTTTGCGCGTTCATTTTGTGCATCCTGCTGTTTTCTATGTAGTGAGTAAAATTCACTTTACAAATTACATTATTTCAACTATAATCTAAAGCATCCCACCGCTGCAAGGATGCAGCCCGCAGCCCGGCTTCACGCAATGTGTCGCCGGGCTGTACGCACGCCAAAGAGAGGAAGCCTGCCCCATGTTGACACTCGACAAAGTTTACCACGCAAGATTTATGCTAAAGCCCATTGCCCGCAAGACCGATCTGATCGCCGCGCCGCGGCTGTGTCCCGGTACCGAGCTGTACTTAAAAACCGAAAATCTGCAGGTGACCGGCAGCTTTAAGCTGCGCGGTGCCTACTATAAAATCAGCCAGCTGACCGAGGAGGAACGCGCCAAGGGCGTAATTGCCTGTTCGGCGGGCAACCACGCGCAGGGCGTGGCACTGGCAGCCACCCGCATGGGCATACCCAGCGTGGTGTGTATGCCGGATTCCGCCCCTATTATGAAGGTAGAAAGCACCAAGCGGCTGGGCGCCAGGGTCGAGCTGGTCAAGGGCACCTACGACGATGCCCACGACCGCGCGGTGGAGCTGCAAAAGGAAACCGGCATGACCTTTATCCACCCCTACGATGACGAGCTGGTCATTGCCGGGCAGGGCACCATCGGGCTGGAGATTCTGGATCAGCTGCCCGATGTGGACGCCGTGGTGGTGCCCATCGGCGGCGGCGGGCTGATTTCCGGCGTGGCGTTTGCCATCAAGAGCCTGCGCCCCGACGTAAAGGTGTACGGCGTACAGGCCGCCGGTGCGCCCAGCATGGAGCGCGCCTTCCGCGACCACACCTACGAAACGCTGGACCGCGTGGACACCTTTGCCGACGGTATTGCGGTCAAGACGCCCGGCGAAACTACCTTTAAAATGGTAGAGCAGTACGTTGACGACATCGTGACCGTGAGCGAGGACGAGATCGCCGCCGCGATCCTTTCGCTGATGGAAAACCAGAAGCTGGTTGCCGAGGGCGCGGGTGCCACCCCGGTGGCGGCGGCGCTGTTCGGCAAGCTGCCGTTGGCGGGCAAAAAGACCGTCTGCCTGATTTCCGGCGGCAACATTGACGTGAACATCCTCTCCCGCGTGATCACGCGCGGGCTGGTGATGAGCGGACGCAAGGCGAACCTGATGATCGCCTTGGAGGACAAGCCCGGGCAGCTGAGTACGGTCAGCGATATTGTTTCCGGGTGCGGTGCCAACGTTGTCAGCGTTCACCACGACCGCAGCGACGCGAATATGGCGATCACCAGCTGCTTCTTAAAGCTGGGGCTGGAAACCCGCGACGCCGCGCAGATCGAGCAAATCAAGGAAAAGCTGACCGAGGCGGGCTTTAAGCTGGTGACCGAGAGAGCGTGAAGCGCGGCGCGCCGCGCAGAGTGAAGAGTGAAGAGTTGAGAGTTAAGATAAGGTAGGCGGGCAAAGCCCGCCTATAAAAAATGCGGTGCCGTAGGCACCGCACCTTATCTAAACTCTGCGCTCTCAACTCTAAACTCTAAGCATCAAGCGTTCACGCCCGCTGCCAGCAGCTCCACAAACTGCTTGGCAACGCGCGGGCTGCGTCCCCCGGCGCGCAGCGCAAACGCCGCGCCCTTGATGAACAGCTGGTCGCTGGGCATCTGCACACCGTACTGCTTCGCCAATTCCAGCAGGATATGATCGTAACGGTCCTTATCCGGCTGCTGGAAGGTCACCGTCAGCCCGAAACGCGCCGCAAGGCTCATCATCTCCTGCCGGGTGTCGGCGGCGTGCAGGTCGTCCCCCGCGCGGTCCGTCATACTCTCCTTGACGAGATGGCGGCGGTTGCTGGTGGCGTACACCGCCACATTGTGGCTGCGCCCGCCGACGCTGCCCTCCAAGATCGCTTTGAGGGCGGCAAAATTATCGTCGTTGGCGGCAAAGCTTAAATCGTCGATGAACAGGATGAACTTCAGCGGGTTTTTCGCCAGTTCATCCATCAGCGACGGGATCTGATACAGCTGGGTCTTTTTGACCTCGATCAGCCGCAGCCCCTCGGGCGCAAATTCATTGGCGATTGCCTTGACCGCGCTGGACTTGCCGGTACCTGCATCGCCGTACAAAAGCACGTTGTTGGCGGGCTTGCCGTCCAACAGGGCTTTGGTGTTGGCGATGATCTTCTCCCGCTCGCGCTCGTAGCCCGGCAGTTCGCTCAGGCGCTGCGGGTCGGGGCATTGCACCGGCACAAGGTGTCCGTCCTCCAAGGTAAAGACGTGATACCGGGCAAAGATGCCGTACCCCTTCTTGCCTGCCTGCTCCCGCCGGGTGCGGTAGGCGGCAGCGAAATCCGCATCGGGGGTCGTCTGCCAGCAGGGCATAAACTCCGGCATCGTACCGAACAGCTCCTGCGGCGTCGCGGTACCCAGCGCCTGCAAAAATTGCAGCTCGCTGTCCAGCGCACCCTCCAGCACGGGACCCGCATCGCCCCCCGCCGCCACCTTCAGGCAGAGGTTCTCATGCTCCAGCACCAGCTCCAGCAAAACCTTTGTCCAGTCGGTGCCGCGCACAAACATCGCCGCCTCAAACGCGGCGATGGGCGCTGTGTCCCCCGTTTCCGCCCGAAGCGCCGCCGTGAGCGCGCGCAGCAGCTCGGTGTCCAGCAGCCCCCGAAATACCACCAGCCCCTGCAAACGGGCTGACCAATCCTTGCGCAACATAAGCAAAAACATCCTTTCCCAAGAAAATCCGCTTTTAGTATAAACTGCCTTGCCGAAAGTTTCAAGATGTATTGACAAATTTTGAAAACATCCTTGACAAAACTTGAAAAGTAGGGTATAGTTTATTCCATCAACCAAATGCGTGGATGGGAAACCAGTAACGCCCCCACCCCTTCCAGAGAACTGCCGGTCGGTGCAAGGCAGCAAGGCGGTGCCGCGTGAAGTCATTCCCGGAGCAGACCCCCGAAAGGCTTTTTGCCCGGTAGAAGGGTCCGGTCGCACCCGTTACCGTGCAGGACTTTGTTGGAAGTCCGCTGAGTGGGGGCAATGCCCCAATAAGAGTGGTACCGCAGAGCAGGTGATTTTTCACAGGCTTTGTCTCTTGGGAACAAGAGGCAAAGCCTGTTTTTTTATAAGAAAGTAGGAGCGATGACCCATGAAGCTTACCGGTTCACAAATCTTTGTTGAGGTTCTGGTCGAACAGGGCGTGGATACCCTGTTCGGCTATCCCGGCGGCGCTATTTTGAACTTATATGACGAACTGTATAAAAATTCCGACCGTATACGCCATGTATTGACCGCGCACGAGCAGGGCGCTTCCCACGCGGCGGACGGCTACGCCCGCGCCACCGGGCGCACCGGCGTGGTGCTGGCGACCAGCGGTCCCGGCGCTACCAACCTTGTCACCGGCATTGCCACCGCCTATATGGACAGCGTGCCGATGGTTGCCTTTACCGGCAACGTGGCAACCAGCCTGCTGGGCAAGGATTCCTTTCAGGAAGCGTATATCGAGGGCATTACGATGCCCATCACCAAGCACAACTACACCGTGCGCCGCGTGGAGGACCTGGCGGACACGATGCGTGCGGCGTTCCGCATTGCACAGTCGGGGCGCAAGGGTCCCGTGCTGGTGGATATCCCCAAGGATATCACCGCTGCGACCTGCGAGTTCACCCCCAAGGCACCGGAGCTGATCCGCACCGTCACCTGCTATGACGAGGACGATGTCTGCCGGGCGGCAGAGCTGATCAACGCCGCCGAGCGCCCGCTGGTCTACTTTGGCGGCGGCGTGCGCAGTGCGGCAGGCTGCCAGCCCCTGCGCGATTTGCTGGAAAAGGCGGACATCCCCGCCACCTACACCCTGATGGCAGCCGGTGTGCTGCGTTACGGCGAGCCGCGCAACCTTGGTATGCTGGGGATGCACGGCTGCTACGCCGCCAACAAAGCCATTGACGAGGCGGACCTTGTGATCGCCGTGGGTACGCGCTTCAGCGACCGCGTGGCGCTGAAGCCCGAAACCTTTGCCCGACGGGCAAAGATCATCCAGATCGACATTGACCCCAGCGAGCTGGGCAAGAATGTGGCGGTCGATCTGAGCCTGACCGGCGATGCCAGCTATATTCTGCAGGCGGTGCTGCCGCACATCCGCCCCACCGAACACACGGCGTGGCGCACACAGATCGCCGCATGGCAGAAAAACGACTACAAGCCCACCGACAGCGACACTGAGTTAAAGCCCCACCAGATCATCCGCGAAATTTGCCGGCAGGCGGGACCCGATGCGGTCTACGTTACCGACGTGGGGCAGCATCAGATGTGGGCAGCGCAGTACCTGCAGCACACCAAGAGCCGCGGCTTTTTGACCAGCGGCGGCTTGGGAACCATGGGCTTCGGCTACGGCGCAGCCATCGGCGCCCAGATGGCGCTGGGACCCGATGCCCGGGTCGTTATGCTGACCGGTGACGGGTCGTTCCATATGAACCTGAACGAAGCCTGCACCGCCGTAAGCTACGAGCTGCCCATCATCACGGTCATCTTCAACAATCAGGTGCTGGGCATGGTGCGCCAGTGGCAGACGACCTTTTACGGCAAGCGCTACTCGGACACCGACCCGCAGCGCCGGACGGATTTTGTAAAGCTGGCCGAGGGCTTTGGCGCCAAGGGCTACCGTGCCGCCACCCCCGCCGAGTTTGAAGCCGCCTTTGCCGACGCGATGCAGCAGCGCGGTCCGAGCTGGATCGACTGCCGCATCGGTAAGGACGAAAAGGTGCTGCCGATGATCCCCGGCGGCGGCGATGTGAACGATATTATTATGAAATGAGGTGACCCGCTATGACTACATCCCCCAATGAATCCACCCGCCGGGTCATCACCCTGCTGGTGGCAAACGAAAACGGCGTTCTGGCGCGTGTTGCCAGCCTGTTTTGCCGGCGCGGCTTCAACATTGACAGCCTGACGGTTTCCGCCACCAACGACCCCGCCATCAGCCGCATTACCGTGACGCTGAACGGTGACGAGCAAGCCCTGAGCCAGCTGATTTTGCAGACTGATCGTTTGGAGGTGACCCGGCAGGTCTTTGAGTTGGACCCCGACAAATGCCTGCAGCGCGAGCTGCTGCTGTTAAAGGTTGCCTGCACCAGCCGCAACCGCGCCGAATTGCGGGAGATTTCCAGCATTTACAAGGCAAAGATCATCGACCTGTCCCCCGACAGCATGGTGTTTGAGCTGACCGGCAAGCCGGACAAGATCGACGCGTTTCTGACCATGTTTGACGGCTACAATATTCTGGAGCTGTGCCGCACCGGCGTGACCGCGATGGAGCGCGGCGGCAAGCACCCCCACCTGCAAAAGCCCAAGCAGGAGGTGCGGGCGGTGCAGCTGCCGCGGCAAGATAAAAGATAATAGATAAAAGATAAAAATTATGGATGTGCGCTCCGCGCACAAATTATAAGCGCCGCCAAGGCGGCGCGGTTCACCTTATTTATTATCTTTTATCTTTTATCTATTCATTCTAATCTTCGTTTCCCTTCCGTTTTTACAGATACAACATCATACACAGTAAAGGAGCTTTTCTTATGTCTATCAACAAGTACTACGATTCCGACTGCAACCTGGGTATGCTGGACGGCAAGACCGTCGCCGTCATCGGCTTCGGCTCGCAGGGTCACGCCCACTCCGAAAACCTGGCCGAGAGCGGCGTCAACGTCGTGGTCGGTCTGCGCAAGGGTTCTGCCCACTGGGAGAAAGCCAGCGAGTTCGCCGCCACCCACGAGAACTTCAAGGTCATGGAAGTTGAGGAAGCCGCCAAGGCCGGCGACGTCGTGATGATGCTGGTTCCCGATGAGCTGTGCGCCGACATCTACAACACGCAGGTCGCCCCCTATATGACCGAGGGCAAGGCGCTGGCATTCGCCCACGGCTTCAACATCCACTTCAAGACCATCACCCCGCCGAAAAACGTGGACGTCATCATGATCGCCCCCAAGGGTCCCGGTCACATCGTCCGCCGCCTGTACACCGAGGGCGAGGGCTGCCCCTCCCTGATCTGCGTGGAGCAGGACTACACCGGCAAGGCTAAGGACATCGCCCTGGCATACGCCTCCGGCATCGGTGCCGGTCGCGCCGGTATCCTGGAAACCACCTTTAAAGAGGAAACCGAAACCGACCTGTTCGGTGAGCAGGCTGTGCTTTGCGGCGGCGTTTGCGAGCTGATTCAGGCGGGCTTTGACACCTTGGTCGAGGCAGGCTACGCCCCCGAGATGGCATACTTTGAAACCTGCCACGAGATGAAGCTGATCGTTGACCTGATCAACGAGGGCGGCTTCTCCAAGATGCGCTATTCCATCTCCAACACCGCCGAGTACGGCGACTACCGCACCGGCAAGCGTCTGATCACCGAGGACACCCGCAAGGAGATGAAGCAGGTGCTGAAGGAAATCCAGGACGGCACCTTTGCCAGCGAGTT
>CAKTAS010000029.1:0-16614 GCA_934529095.1 uncultured Gemmiger sp.
TGCCTCATTTCTTGGCGATGCTGCGCAAAATACCGCAGCCGATGCGCCACAGCTTTTTCAGCTGCGGCAGGTACATGGTGCAATAGATAAACAAAATCGCAGCGGTTAAAAGCAGCTTCAGCAGGAAGTTGCTGTAAAAAATCGTGCCGACGGCGGTCACGGCGAACGCCAGCAAAAAGCCGGAGATCGTGCGCGGAAAGCTTGGTACCGTGCGGTAATACGCCTGCCCGGTGATGCTGCGGTACAAAAACGCCGCGCCGTTGCCGCCCGCCAGCGCCAATGCCGCGCCGCGCAGCCCGTAGACGGGTACCAGCAGGGCGCACAGCCCTAAGTTGGCAGCCGCGCCCACGGCAATGCCGATGGTATCGTGCCACGGTCTGCGGGCGATCGAGTTGCCGTAGACGGTACCCTCGCACAGAATGTTGAACACCACCGCCAGCATCAGCAGCGGGAAGATGGTCATACAGCCCTGCTTGTCGCGGAAGATGACGAAAACGATATCCTCCAGCATGACCAGCACGGTGAAAAACGCAAAAATCAAAAAGTTCAGCACGTCATGCACGCTGCAGATGCGCTCCTGCTCGTCCTGATAGTGGGCGTACACATACGGACCCCAGTAGGTCGAAAACCCTGCCTGAATGGCGGTGACCAGCTGTGCCAGGCTGTACCCGAAGGCGAACAGCCCCTGCGCGGTGGCGTCGCAGTAGTTGCTGACAAAGGACAGGCAGATGCCGCTGGACAGGCTGAACAGAATCTGCGCGGGTGCCAGCGCCACGCCGTAAGGCACGGCGACCTTGGCGATGCCGCCCAGCGTGTCGGCGGTCAGGGGCGCCAGCGCGGCGCTGCGGTACTTGAACCCAAAGGCGATGGCGACCACGCCAAAGCTCAATATGGCTGCCAGCGCCAGCAGATATACATTGGAAGTAAAAAAGCCCGGCAGCAGGTAAAACAGGTTGAAGCAGCCCTGCATCCACAGGGTTTCGGCGGTGTAGGCGCGGATGTCGTTTTCCAGACGCAGCAATACGTTCAGATATCGCACCAGCATATACAGCGCGGCGTTGAGGAACAGCAGCGGCACAATGCCGGGACCGGCGCTGCCCAGACCCAGCGCGGCGGCCAAGGGGCGGGCAAAGAACACGCTGCCGCCGACGCCCAAAACCAGCATAAACGCGCCGGAAATGCGGGTGCAGGCGGCAAACAGCTGGCGCGGCTCGGTCCCGGCGGGCGGCTCGTGATAAAAGCGCAGCAGCGCCTGATCCAGACCCAGGATGCCAAGGTTCATCACGGTGGCGGTGTAGGTCATAAAGGTCACGGGCGCGCCCAACGCCTCGGCGGGCAAAAGCCCCTTGACGATCAGCGCTACACCGGTAATGACAAAGCCCAGATAGGTGGCGACGGAGTATTTCATCACGTTGCCGGCAAAGGATTCGCCGGACGTTTTTTTGGAATCAGCAGACATAGTGAGGTCCTTTGTTGAGAGTGGAGAGTTGAGAGTTGGTGTGTCGGCAAAGCGGCGGTGTTTTGCAGATAAAAGATAAAAGATAATAGATAATAAATGTGGTGTGTCCGCTTAGCGGACACATTTTCAAACGGACAAAAGGATTACCCGTTAGGTTCACGTTGCCATTATGTCGCGGGCGGGGCATACCCCGCCCCTACGGGGTGGTAAATTTTTTCGGCGGAGCCGTGCCCCGCGCCTCGGAAGTAGCGGCAGTTTTCTCTGGTTCTCTCTTTTGCTGCCAAAAGAGAGAACATACCTAACTACCGGGAGCTGCTACTTCACAAAGGGTCGGATTCTCGCTTCCATCGCGGCAACCTGCTCGGGCGTGACGTGCGCCTTGTCCACATACCCGTAGATGCGCTGGGCAAAATTGGCAAGCGGCGGGCAAAAGGCAAATACCCGCTTCGGCTCCCAGCCGCGCCGGTAGAGAAAATGCACGCCCGCCAAGGCACAGAATTTCAACAAGTTAAAATGCGGGCGGAACCCCTCGCCCATGGGGACGTCGCGCGGCGGGTTGCGGTACACGTCCTCCAATAGATCCGCCATCCGGCGGTAGGCAGGCTCGGTGCAAGGGTCAAAATACCCCTCGATCACCTCGCGCGCAATGGGGAAGGGCGGGTCACTTTCCGACATGGCAGCGTCAAATTCCGCATAGGTGGTCACATACTGCGCGTCCTTGTAAATGACCGGGTCGTACTCATGCTCAATGGGTACGGGGCGCAGGATATGGCAGCTTTTGCCCGCCATATACACCTCGGCAATGGCGGTGCTCATCCAGATGGAAATCGAATCCGCCGCCACGATCCACTGCTTGACGGAATCGGCAAAAATCACATGGAAATTCGGGCGCTTGCGGCCCAATTCTTCCAGCGCAGGGCTGTTCCACTCGCTGGGATGGCGGCGGTAAACCAGCTCCACCTCGGGGTGCGCACCCAAATATTCATCGAACCAGCGCAAGGTTTCCGCCATCGAAATGCGGTTCGTCTTGGCAAAGCCGGTAAAATCCGTACCCGCCATCTTGGAAAGCTCCGCCACCTCGTCGTCGTTCATGCTGGCATAGCCGAAACTGGAAATATACAGGTGCAGCTTTTTGGCGGGGTCCAGACCAAACTCCCGGCACAGGGCGTCCTTGCCCTTAAAATAGCCCGCAAATTCCGGGCGCAGAAAATCCATCATCACCGCGCCGGTCACGGGGGTGTTTTTGGCGTCCATGCCGTGCGCCTGCAGGCGGGCGGCGGTGCGCTTGCCCCAACAGGTCTGCACGCACTTTTTGGCGTTGCCGTTCATATTGAACCAGTCGCCCTCCTCCTGCGTGTCCGAAAGCATCTGCTCCCAGTGCAGGTTGACGATCTTGTTGCACCGCCCGATGTTGTTGTACACATGGCTGTTGATCGCCTCGTTGTCGTACATACAGCTGGCGACCAGCACCTCCGGCTTGTCCTTGCCGAACAGCCGCAGATGCTTGGGGTCCAGCAGCTGGCGAATTTCGGCGGTGTAGCCGCGGCGCTCCAGCTCCAGTTTTAACAATAGGTCGCTCTCATATTCGCGCACCGTATGCTCGTATAAAATCAAAAAATCCAATGCCATAACGTATCCTTTTTTTACCTTAACTTACAGAAAAGCCCTTTTCCGGGCAGTAATGTAGGGATGGGTCTTGACCCATCCGCACCGCTGGCTGCGCGCAGCGCATAAAATCGCGCCGAATGGCGCGCTATTTCCCGGTATATCGTACTATCGGCTAGGCTGCCCGGAACGGTCAAGACCGTTCCCTACAAACCGTCCGAAAGTTCGCAATGATCCTGTCAGATTTATCGACACCCTGTTTTTTATTTTTGCATATCCTCAAACAGCTGGCGCGTCCAATCGGGCAGACCGTACCGCTCGTCCAGATGGAACCCGTCAAAAAACTGCGTGTCATCGTCGGTAATGCGGCTGCCCTGCCACTCGTAATCCAGCAGGGTAAAGCCGTAGGTGTCGGCGGCGGCGTGCAGCGCGGGCAAAACCGTGTCCTGCATCGCCTGCGTGATGCCAAACTCGTCGCACACCTCGGTGCGCACGTTCTGCGCCATCGGCGGCAAAACAACGGTCAGCGCAATGCCGCGCTCACGGCAGGCATCGGCAACGCGGTACAGGTGTTCCAGCTGCGTTTCGTTCAGCGCCCACGCCCGGCACTTGGGCGTGATGGTGGCGGGATAATCGTACAATTTGCGATGCAGCGGCAAAACCGTGCCGTCGTCCGCTTGGTAATCCGCCGCAACCCAATCGCCGGATTCGATCGTGTCTGGCGTGCCGCGCAGCGTGTCCAGCGCCACGGTCAGCGCGTTCACGTTGTATTCCAAATTGAAGCAATACGCCAGCGGGTTGTTCAGCGTGGTTTCCAGCGTGGCAAAACGGTCGGTGTTGTAGCTTTCGTTCAGCGTGTAAAACGAAACCTCCACCAGCATCCGCGCGGGGGTGCTGCCGCTTTGCAGCACATAATCCGCTAAATCCAGCGTTTCTTTTAACGAAGCACCGCCGAAGGCAAGGTTCTGCCATTCCTGCCCCGAAACCTCCTGCACCAGCGCAAGGTCAAGGTGCGCAAGGCGGCTGTCGCCCAAAATCAGGTTTTGCCCCGGATGCTGCTGGTAGGCGCGCACCCGCGCCACCGGCTGGCTGGAGGACGCGGACGCCTTCAGTCCAAAATAATTGTTCGGCTCAAACGCCGCAAAAAACACAAACCACACCGCCACGGGAATTGCCAGCAGTGCCAGCTTTTTGCAGATGGATTTCACGCGGTCAGACCGCCTTTCCTTATAATATAGAACACATCAGAAGTTGGCATACATACCAAACCCGGCGTTGGCAAAGCCGCCGCTTTGCAGGATATAGCCCGCCAGCAGCCCCAGCACCAGCAGATAATACACGACCCAGCGGTGTTTTTCGGCGGCAAGGCAAAGCTCGGACGGCTTGTTTTTGTACACGAACGCGCGGCGGTGATCCAGCACAAAGCACAGCGCCAGCCCGAACGCTGCAAAGGCGTAGTAGAACGCCACCATCAGAGGGTTGGCGTAAAACGCCGTGTACACCGCGCTGTACAGCTCGGCGGCAAAGCGGGCGGGCGACCAGCCGGCAAACCACCCCGCCAGAATGCCAAAGGCGTCGGCGGTGGACATATTGTACATACCTGCGCAGAAAAACACCATACTGAAGGTCCACAGCGCAAACACGCCCGCGCGCTTTGCCCACAGAACCCGCGCGGGGGCTTTCTTTTTGGGCTTGCCAAGGCGGCGGTGCAAAAGCTCCTCGCCCAAGCGGTACACCGCCTGCAAAAGCCCCCAAATGACAAACGGCATCGTGTTGCCGTGCCAAAAGCCGGAAACAAAAAATACCGTAAATACGCAAAATTCTGCGGGCAGGCGGGTCAGGCGCCCGCCGGTTGCGCGGCTGACATCCGCCCACGCCAGCGGCATAAACAGGTAGTCCTGCAGCCAGGAGGAAAAGCTGATGTGCCAGCGGCTCCAAAAACCGGAAAAGTTGGTGGCGTAAAAGGGCGTTTTAAAGTTTTCGGGCAGGTCCAGCCCCAGAAAAAGCCCCACGGCGCGGGCAACCTCCGAATAGCCGGAAAAGTTGAAATACAGCTGGAATGTATAAAAAACCGCCGCCAAAATCAGCATCGGCGCACCGTAGTTTTGGTAGCGCCCGAACACCTCGCCCACAAAAACGCCCAGCACATCGCTGACGGCAACCATCTTGAAAAGCCCCAGCGCCAGCAGCCGCAGGCCGCGCACGGTGCGCGCCGCGTCAAAGCGATGCTCCTGCTTGAATTGGGGCAAAAGCTGCCCGGCGCGGCAGATGGGACCCTGCGTTACTGTGGCAAAAAACGCGGTGTACAGGGCAAAATCGACAAAATTGGTTTCCGGCTCGCAGTCGCCGCGGGCGGTGTCGATCAGGTAGCTGATGGCGGCAAAGGTGTAAAAGCTGATGCCCAGCGGCATTGCAAGACCCTGCCAGCCGCCGGGGCGGACGAAAGCGCCGTTGTATTTAAAAAATGCCAGAATCGCCAGCAAGCCCACAACGCCCACGCGCAGCACGGCGGTTTTGTGCGCCCCGCCGCGCAGGTGCAGCGCCCGCCCGCACAGGTAGGCAAACCCGCTGATGGCGATGCACAGCGGCAGCATGGCGGGCATATCCATAGCTTTGCCCGCTGCAGCGTAAAAAAACCAGCTGGCAGCCAGCAAAAACGGGCTTTGCAGCCGCTTGGGCAGCAGCAGGTAGACGGGTACCGTCACCAATAAAAAACCAAAAAATGTAAAGCTCTGCAGACTCACCGCAGCAGCCCTCCTTCAAAAAATGACACTAAATCATCTTATTATACCTTATTTTATTATAGAGCGCAAGAGGGGGACGCAGAGTGGAGAGTTGAGAGTTAAGAGTTAAGATTAGGTGTGTCCGCGCAGCGGACACATTTTATATAGGTTGGATGTGGGGGCGGGACAAAAGCCTTCCCCTTGGGGGGAAGGTGGCGCGCCTGCGCGCCGGATGAGGGGGAAACTTCCGGCAGACACCCCCTCATCAGTCACCTGCGGTGACAGCTTCCCCCAAAGGGGGAAGCCACGAGTACGCCCGATCTCTGCTGTTTTGCACAAAAAACGGCGCGTGCGGGGTGCGCGTACACGCAAAACGCCAAAGTTTGTATTTATGCATTGACTTTGCATAGATATGCAGGTATACTAGCATCATAGTCAAGTGAGGGCTTGACCGAATTTGATAGGAAATAGAGGGAACATCCATGAAAAAATTGTCTGCTATGCTTATGGCCGGCGCTATGATGATGAGCCTGGCCGCCTGCGGTTCTTCCGCAAGCTCCGCTTCTTCCGAAGCCGTTTCTTCCGAAGCCTCCTCCGAGGTCGCTTCCGCCTCCTCCGAGGCTGCCTCCGCTGCCGAGCTGACCACCGTCACCCCCGGCAAGCTGACCATGTCCACCAACGCTGCTTTTCCTCCGTATGAGTCCACCGACGACAACGGCAACTTTATCGGCATCGACATCGACGTAGCCGCCGCCATCGCCGAAAAGCTCGGTCTGGAGCTGCAGGTCGATGATATGGACTTTGACGCCGCCCTGCTGGCCGCCCAGAACGGCAAGAGCGACCTGGTCATGGCCGGTGTCACCGTCACCGAGGACCGCCAGCTGGTTATGGACTTCAGTGATTCTTACGCCACCGGCATCCAGTCCATCATCGTCAAGGAGGACTCCGACATTGCTTCCCCCGACGATCTGGCTGACAAGATGATCGGCACCCAGCGCGGCACCACCGGCTACATCTACTGCTCCGACGATTTCGGCGATGAGCACGTCACCCCGTATGACGACGGTCTGACTGCCGTTCAGGCGCTGGTCAACGGTCAGGTGGACGCTGTCGTTATCGACAATGCCCCCGCCAAGGAGTTCGTCGCGGCCAACCCCGGTCTGAAGATTCTGGACACCTCCTATGCCGAGGAGGACTACGCCATCGGCGTGGCCAAGGGCAACACCGCGATGCTTGACGCCATCAACGGTGCGCTGGAGGAGCTGAAGAATGACGGCACCCTGCAGGCCATCATTGACAAGTACATCAAAGCAGAGTAAAATCTGTTATAACGTCCGAAGTTGGGCACGCCGGTAGACCCGGCGTGTCTTTTTTGTTCAAAAGGAAAGGTTGTGGTGAGATGCAGGCACAGTACGAGCTGCTTTCACAAATGGCAAAAAGCGGGCAGACGCTGAACGTCTTGCAGGACTTTTTTGTAAAGTTCTATCAGGCATTTATCGTGGCGGACCGCTGGCAGCAGTATATCAAGGGCGTGGGCACCACGCTGATGGTCACGGCCATGGCGCTGGCACTGGGTGTCGTGCTTGGCTCTGTGGTGGCCATGATCCGTGTGGCGCACGACCAGCAAAAGCCCCATCACCGCAACCCGGTATTGGGCATTTTCAACGCTGTTGCGAAGGTTTATGCCACCATCATCCGCGGCACGCCCATGATGGTGCAGCTGCTGATCATGAGTATGGTCGTCTTTAAAAGCAGCCGCGAGTTTACGCTGGTCGGCGCACTGACGCTGGGCATCAACTCGGGCGCGTATGTGTCGGAGATCATCCGCGGCGGTCTGATGGCGGTTGACCCCGGTCAGATGGAAGCAGGGCGCAGCCTGGGTCTGAATTATATGACCACGATGCTGGAAATCATCATCCCGCAGGCGATCCGCTCGATCTTGCCGGCGCTCGGCAACGAGTTTATCGTCCTGCTGAAGGATACCTCGCTGATCACAGTCATCGGCGGCAAGGAGCTGCTGTACGCGGCGCAGGGCATTATGAACCGTACCTACGAACCGATGTTCCCGCTGCTGGGCATTGCGTGCATCTATCTGGTGCTGGTCATGCTGCTGAGCTGGCTGCTGAGTAAGGTGGAAAGGAAGTTGGCGCAAAGTGATAGACGTTAAAAATCTGAAAAAAGACTTCAACGGTCTGCAGGTTTTGCGGGGCGTAAACCTGACCATCAACAAGGGCGACTGCGTCGTGCTGGTGGGACCATCGGGCTGCGGCAAATCGACCTTTTTGCGCTGCCTGAACCACTTGGAGGAGCCGGACGACGGCGAGATCATCTTCAACGGCAAGCCGGTGACCGACCACGACATCGACCATGTGCGGCAGAAAATGGGCATGGTGTTCCAGCATTTCAACCTGTTCCCGCACCTGACCGTGAAAAAGAACATCACCTTGGCGCCCGTGCGTCTGGGGCTGATGACGCAGGCCGAGGCGGACAAAAAAGCAATCGAGCTGCTGGAGCGCATCGGTCTGGCAGACAAGGCGGACACCTACCCCAATATGCTGTCCGGCGGGCAGAAGCAGCGCATTGCCATTGTGCGCGCGCTGGCGATGAACCCCGACGTGCTGCTGTTTGACGAGCCGACCAGTGCGCTGGACCCCGAGATGGTCGGCGAGGTATTGGAGCTGATGAAGGAGCTGGCGCGCGGCGGTATGACAATGGTATGCGTCACCCACGAGATGGGCTTTGCCCGCGAGGTTGCCAACCGCATCATCTTTATTGACGAGGGCGTTGTCAAGGTGGACAAGCCCCCGCAGGAATTTTTCGCAAACCCCGAAAACGAGCGCCTGAAGGCATTTTTGTCCAAGGTGCTGTAAGGATACCCGCGCCCCCGCCGGAATCGGTGGGGGCGCGGTTTGTTTTTAAAAGATAAAAGATAATAGATAATAGATAATAAATAAGGAGTGCCCGCGGCGCGGGCACATTTAAAAAACGCGCGGTAGGGGCGGGGCAAGCCCCGCCCGCGGTTTTATGGTGATGATAATTTTACGGGTTGGTTTGTAGGGGCGGCATATATGCCGCCCGTTGCCGCCGCACCGGTAATGCGATATAACGGGCAAATTGCACGGGACGCAACTATGCGTCCCCTACAAACCTGCCGGAAATCTGCATTTTTCCCGATGATACCTTGCCTTCCGGTTGTTTGTAGGGAACGGTCTTGACCGTTCCGTGCAATTTTGCGGCATCCGCCAAACACCTCGGCGGGGTGGGGTCACCCCGCCCTACGGGGCAATAAAAAATCACCACCCCGTAGGGGCGGTCATTGACCGCCCGTGCAGCCATCCCGGCATTTGCGATACAACGGGTAAATGCCGCGGGCGAGCAATGCTCGCCCCTACAGCCAAAGGGAGAATTGCCATAAAAATCATCGCACCATATAAAAACGTGTCCGCGCGGCGGACACACCACATCTCAACTCTTAACTCTCCACTCTTAACTCTGAGATAATTCTGCGCCTTTGCCTTGAATTTTTCATAAAAATAAGGTATACTATTCTGTAAATATTGTATATTGCAAAAATCTACCTATTTATAAAAGGAGTTTCGTTATGGCACATACCGTAATGGTTACCGGCGCGGATGGTTTTATCGGCAGCCACCTGACCGAAGAACTCGTAAAGCGCGGCGAAAAGGTCCGCGCCTTCTGCCTGTACAATTCGTTTGGTTCTCTGGGCTGGATCGACACCCTGCCCAAGGAGATCCGCAGCGAGATCGACGTCTTTATGGGCGACGTGCGCGACCCCAACGGCGTGCGCACCGCCATGCGCGGGCAGGAGCGCGTGTTCCACCTGGCGGCGCTGATCGCCATCCCCTTCTCGTACCACAGCCCCGACAGCTATGTCGACACCAACATCAAGGGTACGCTGAACATCCTGAATGCCGCGCGTGAGCTGGACACCCAGCGCGTGCTGGTCACCTCCACCAGCGAGGTCTACGGCACCGCGCAGTATGTACCCATCGACGAAAAGCACCCCTATCAGGGGCAAAGCCCGTACTCCGCCACCAAGATCGGCGCCGACCGTCTGGCAGAGAGCTTCTACCGCAGCTTTGACCTGCCCGTCACCATCGTGCGCCCCTTCAACACCTACGGTCCGCGCCAGAGCGGGCGCGCCATCATCCCCACCATCATCACCCAGCTGCTGGCAGGGCAGACCGAGATCAAGCTCGGCAGCCTGACCCCCACCCGCGACTTCAACTACGTCAAGGACACCGCCAACGGCTTTATGACCATTGCCGACTGCGACGCCGCCATCGGGCAGGAGCTGAACATCGCCACCGGCGTGGAACATTCCATCGGCGACCTTGCCAACGAATTGATCGCCCAGATCAACCCCAACGCCAAGATCGTCTGCGAGGCGGAGCGCCTGCGCCCCGAAAAGAGCGAGGTCAACCGCCTGCTGGGCGATGCCACCAAGCTGCGCAGCATGACCGGCTGGGAACCCCGCTACACCTTTGCGCAGGGTCTTGCCGAAACCATCGACTTCCTGCGCGGCAACCTGGACCAGTACAAGGTCGGGCAGTATATCCTGTAATATGGAACATTCTTGCAAAAAAAGAGCGTTTTCACCCACCGAATGGCACCCCGCCGCCCGGTGGGCTTTTGTGCTGCTTGTCGGCGCGGCGCTGGGCGTGGTGCTGAGCTATTTCTGGCGCGTTTTGTATGAGCTGGACGCCCGGGGCATCCCGCCGCTGCTGCCCACCGCCGGGTGCGCGTTGTTCGGCGCCGGGGCGGCTGCTGCCGCGCTGTGCGTGCGGCGCATCCGGGACTTTGCCGTGCAGGGCGCAGTGTGCGTTTTTTTGTGCGGCGTGCTGTTTGCCTTTGCCAACCCGCCGCTGCAAACGCCCGATGAATCCGACCATTATCTGCGTACCTACGCCATTTCTATGGGGCGGCTGGACTTTGACGCCGCGCGCGGCTACCCTGATGATGTATCCGAGCTGGTAGCGGCATTTCCCGGGGCATGGGTCAACGCGCACACCTCGGTGGGCGTCGGCACCGACCCCGACACCGGGGCGGAAAAAGCCTACGACACCGCCGGGTATGCCCTGAAGCAATACGGCAGGGACGGCGCGGTGCAGAGCATTGCGGACAGCTTTGCCCAATACCTTGCCCACGACGGCACCGCGCCCGCGGTCAGGGAACCCATCAGCTTTTTGGTGCTGCCGTTTTTGCCCGGGGCGCTGGGTATGGCGCTGGCGCGGCTGCTGGGCTTTGGGGCGCTGGGCTGCCTGTACGGCGGGCGGCTGGGCAACCTGCTGGCGTACACGCTGCTTTGCTTTGCGGCGCTGCGCACCGCCAAGCGCTGCCGCCCGGTGTTCCTGTGCGTGATGCTGCTGCCGGTTTCGCTGTTTATGGGCGCGTCGTTAAGCTACGACGCCACTTTGCTGGGCTGCTACTATATGATGCTGGCGCTGCTGACCGTGCCGGAATGGAACGCGCAGACCGCGCTGTTTTACACGCTGGCGTGTGTTTTTGCCAACGGCACCAAGCCGTATATCAACCTGCTGTGGGTGCTGCTGCCGCTGACGGTGCGCAAGCGCGAGTGGAAGGCAAAGCGCAGCCGCGGCGTGTGGTGCGGCGGTATGCTGGCGGGCAGTCTGGCGCTGACGCTGTTTGTCGAGCAATACGGTACGCTGCTGCGCCGCAATTACGGGCTGATCGCCCGCCAAGGCGGCGAGGCGGTCAACGGCGGGCAGCAGCTGGCGTTTGTTTTGCGCAACCCGCTGCGGTACTTGGCCGTTTTGTGGGGTACGCTGTACGAAAATCAGGGCTTTCTCGGTCAGCTGGGCGTTTTCGGCTGGCGGGATCTGCCCATCCCGGTCATCAATCTGGCGGCGCTGGTGGTGCTGTGTCTGGCGGCGGTGCTGTGCGCCGAGCCGCAGCAGGCGCTGGGTCGCCGCCGCGCCGGGTGGCTGGGCGTGTTTGCCGCCGTGTATATGGCGGGCGCAATGACCGCGATGTATATCACCTTTACCCCGGTCGGTATGGTGCGCATCGTGGGGCTGCAGACGCGGTATTTCCTGCCCTGCTGGCTGATTTTGGGCGTGCTGGCGTCGCTTTTGCTGCGGCGCGGCGTGCGCTGGCAGCACGGCGCTGCCAAGGCGGAGCGCCTTAGCGTTGCGATGTGCGCCGCCTTGGCGGCAGGCTCGGCACTGCTGTTGTTCCGGCACTATTTTGTGGGACCGGTGTATGTGATCTATTCGTAAGATGTTGCCATAAAAAAGGGGGTGTCTGCCGTGCTGCAGCTTGCTTGGGGGCTTTGCCTAACGGCGCTGCTGGGCTGGGACAGTGCCGTGTTGGCGGCAAAATTCCGGCGTCCGGCGGCTGTTTTTCCGCTGCCGCTGCTGTGCGCGGCGGCACTGCTGGTGTATGGATGCGCACTGCCCGGCTTTTTGCGGGCGGGTGTTTTTATCGGCGTGGGTGCGCTGGGCGCGCTGGCGGTCTGGGGTGCGCTGCGCCTTGGGCGCGAGAGTGTGCGCCAACTGACCGAAAGCAGCGGTCTTATGCTGTTTTTGGGCGGTGCGGCGCTGCTGTGGGTCGTGCTGTTCTGCCTGCAGCCGATGTTTTTCCTGTGGGATGAATTCACCGCGTGGGGGCTTGCCCCCAAGATGGTGGTGCAGAACGGCTGCCTGTACCCCGCGCAGCCCGGCAACCTGAAGGCCAGCTTCACCTACCCGGCGACCAGTATGGTCACGGTGCTGTTCCTGCCCTGTGCCCGCTGGTGCGAGTGGGGCTGTATGGCGGCGCTGGACACCCTTGCCATGGTGTGCCTGGCGGCGGCGTCGGCGCTGCCGAACAAGCGCCGTATGGCAGGCATCGCCGTGTTTGCGGCGGGCTTTGTGCTGCCCTACTTTTTTGCCGACACCCCGGCGGGCAGCTATGCCGCGCAGTACGCCAACGCCATGGCGGACCTGCCACTGTTTTTGCTGTTTGGCGGCAGCCTGTGCCTGTACTATGCGCTGGGCGGGCAGGGACGCGCCTATTGGCTGACCGTTCTGCCGCTGATGCTGCTGACGCTGACCAAGGATATCTGCTTTGCCTACGGGCTGATGGCGGTATTTTTGATCGGGCTGGATCTCTGGTGGGCGGGGGATGCCCCTGCCCGCAAGCGCTTTCTGCCCGCCTTGGGCAAGGCTTTGCCGCTGGCGGTGGCAGTCGCGGCGGTGTTTGTCAGCTGGGGACGGTACACGGCGGCGGTCACCCCTTTGCAGGAGACCGCAGCCTCCGTCGGCAGCGAGGGGCTGAGCTACGGCGCGGTGCTGCTGGGCGGCGTGCGCCAGCTGCTGGGCATCGGGCGGGAAGAAAAATTCGCCGCGCTGATGTCCCTGATGTTCCGCGCCTTTTTTACCCGCAAGGTCTGCCTGCTGGGCAGCAGTGCGGCGGCGGTGGGCTGCATTACGCTGGCGGCGGCTGCCGCGTGGTTCGGCGCCGAAAAAGGCGCTGCCCGCCGGCGGGTGGTCACGGCATATCTGGGGCTGGCGTTCTGCTTTGCCGCGCTGTATCTGTTCCACCTGATTTTGTACCATTATAATTTCGGCGAGTCGGAGGCACTGGTGTTAAAGGACTACGACCGCTATCTGACCCCTTACTACCAAGCGTGGATGCTGGTCATGCTGGCGCTGCTGGGGCAGGGGGCGGGCAGCCGCCGCGGCGCGGGCGCATTGTGCGCGGTCAGCCTGGCGGTGCTGGGCATCTTTGCGGGCAGGGGCGTACCCGCTGCCGGATTCTGGAGCGATGCGTCCAGCCGGTACACCCTGCGGCAGGACGTGCAGACCAAGGCGGCGGCGCTGAACCCCGCGCTGCAGCCGGGCGACCGGGTGCTGGTCATCAGCCAGGGCGACGATGCCACCCGCTGGTACTACTACCGCTACGAGCTGACCGGCACGGTGGCGGATGGATTTTCCGGCAGCTATACCGAGGTGGGCGACACCTCACAGCGCGAAAAGGGCGATTTTATGAATCTGGTTTCCCCCGATAACGATGCCCTCTACGCCGGGGACTGCGCGGTCTGCACCCCCGAAACGCTGATGGCGTATATGCAGGAGATCGGCTGCGAGTACCTGCTGCTCGACCGCTCGGACGGGTATTTACAGCAGGCGTTCAGCCCGTATTTTGAGGGCGGCCTGCAGGAATCGATGCCCGCAGCGCTCTACCGCTTTGCGGGGTGCGATGCCGCCGTACCCTTTACCTTGGCGGCGCAGGAAAGCGGGGTGGCAGGATGACAAACCGTAAACCGCTGCACCTGCGCCAGCTGCTGGCAGTCAGCTACGGGCTGGCGATCGCCCTGTGGCTGGCGGCGTGGGTGTGGGGCGGCTTTGTGCTGCTGTACTACAATTTGCAGGGCGCTATGCCGCATATCACCGTGCGGGCGCAGGAAATGAGCGTTTCCAGTATGGTTTCCTACACCGAAAACGGCTGGACACCCCCCCGCGCGGGCGATAACTGGTATCTTTCCACCGACGATGACCCCCACCTGTACTGGCAGGGGCAGGGGTATCTCGATAACGTTTGCCTGCAGGCAGAGTATTTTCTGCCGCCCGGCGCGGTGGTGCTGTATTACCTGACCCCCGGGCAGACCGATTACACCGAGTCGCAAAAGGTTTACGGCACCATGACGGACGGCGGCGTTTGGTTTGATGTCGGCGGGCGGTACGTTACCGGGCTGCGCGTGGATACCGACAGCCGGGGCGGCGTTCCCACCCGGCTGGACGGGCTGTGCCTGAACCAAGATACCGCGTACCTGCGCCGTATTTTGCCAAACGCCGGGCAGTGGGTGCTGCTGCTTGCCGTACCGGCTGCGGCGGCCGCCCTGGCGGGGCTTGCCGCTAAGGCGCTGGGATACCCCAGTGAAGAAAACGCATAAGGAGCCTTGCAGATGGAATTTTTGGCTGTGCTTTGCGCCGTGGCAGTGCTGTTTTTGCTCTGCGCTGCGCTGACCCTGAAACTGCATATCCCAGCCAGCGCCGCCCCCCTGACCGCGCTGGCATGTCTGGCGGCGGTGCTGACGCTGGCGGGCATTGCCAACCTGCTGTACCCCGCCATGTGGGTGCTGTATCTGGGCAGTGCGGCGGCGGGCGTGTGGGCGCTGCGCCCCACCGATGCCGACGGCTGGCGGCACCGCGCCAAGGAACTGTTTTGCCCTGCGACCGTGCTGTTTTGGGCGGCGGCGCTGGGCTTTGCCGTGTATTTCAGCATCCGGCAGCCGCTGTGTACCGGCTACGATGAATTGAGCCTGTGGGCAACGGCGGTAAAAACCACCACGATCAGCCATAAGCTGTACACCACCGTGGAGCTTGGCACCCCGTGGGCAGCCACCCAAAACGCGGGGCTGCCGGTGCTGGGGTATTTCTTCCAGTTTTTAGGTCACTATGCCGATTGGAAAATTTACCTTGCCTACGATGTTTTGTACTTTGCCGTCTATGCGGCGGTGCTGGGCGCCCTGCCGTGGAAAAGCTGGCGCACGGCGGTGCCTGCGGCGGCGGTGCTGTGGTTTGTGCCGTACTTTTTTACCACCTACAACCACACGCTGCACCTGAGTACGGTGTATATGTCCTGCTACGGCGATGTCCCGGCGGGGCTGGTGTTCGGCGGCGCGGTGGCGCTGTGGCTGAGTTTGCGCGGGCAGGATGCGCCCCGCTGGCCGATTTTTCCGGTGCTGGCGCTGGCTGCCAACATCAAGGCGAACGACTTTGTGCTGTCGCTTGTGGCGGCGGGGCTTGTGGCGGTGGACGTCTGGCTGTTTGCCGACGGAGCGTTCCGGCGCGGGCTTTTGCGGCGCACCGGCTTTGCCGTGGGCTGTATGGCAGCGCCGATGGCGGTGTATTACATCTGGAACGTGCGCTACATCAGCTGGGTCGTGGCGCAAAAATCGCTGGAAAGCGGCGTGGGCGAAACCTCGCAGCCGCTGACGGCGGTCGTGGTCAACGGCATCCGGATGCTGCTGGGCAAGCCTGTGCCGGACTACTACGCCGCGCGGGAGGAGCAGTTCCGCACCGCCATGGCGCAGATGGGGCAGCAGTTCTGGACGTCGGCGGGCAAATTGAGTATGATCGGGCAGGGGCGCAACATTGCGGCGCTGATTTTGCTGGTGTTTGCGGCGGCGATCGTCGTGGCAGGCTCCCGCTTGCTGCGGGCGCGCATTGCCGCCATGGGCGTGCTGTCGCTGGTCTGCTTCGGCGGGTACAATCTGGAGCTGGCGCTCAGCTACGGCTTTATCTTTAAGGCGAGCCAGGCGGCGTCGCTGGTGGATTACAACCGCTACATCTACAGCTATTACATCGGCTGGTTCGTGCTGGCGCTGGGCTGCCTGCTGACAGCGCTGCGCACCCAAATCGCCGTGCGGCAGGTGTCCGAGCCGGACGGTCCGACCGCCGTGTTCCTTACCACGCGCACGGCGCCCAAGCACGAGCTGGCGGGGCAGGGCGTTTTGCTGCTGCTGGCGGCGGGTATGCTGCTGCGCAGCAACCAGCTGATCTTGCCGCAGCTGAGCGTGCTGGGATTTTCGGACAGTGAATTTACCGACCGCCGCAACGCCCGGCAGGAGGCAGCGCTGGTCAGCAGTTACTTAAGCGCGGACGACCGGGTGTTCTTTGTGCATCAGGGCGAGGACGGGCAGGATTGGTTCGCCGCCGTGTTTGATTTTTACCCCATTCTGGTGGATTATTCGGGCGATACCGCGGCAATGTTCGGCGGCGGCGGCACGCTGGGTCTTGCCGAGCTGGACCCCGGCGGCGACACGCTGGAGCATCGCTATTACCACGCCTACACCGCCGA
>CAKTAS010000030.1:0-16538 GCA_934529095.1 uncultured Gemmiger sp.
ACGCCGACATCGTTATAACACTTGGCGGCAGCAGACACGATTCCCTTCACTTCAGCAAAATTGGAAACCTTGACTTGTTTCACCATCATAATGACCTCCAAACGTAATCGTGCGGCGTGTTTTCCCACAAACAGGCGCCGTGCTGTAAGGCATCGGACCATCTTGCCCGTGTGTTTCTTCCTTACGCGGGATATTATAGCACAAATCCGGCGCGCTACACACCAAACACACACAACAACGTTGTTTTTCTATTTTACGTACAAAAGCTACAAAAACGCATATTGGATTTTAGGCACTTCCACCAAAAACAACCGCGAAAAATTGGCTTTGTTCACATACTTTATGTGTTTGCAAAAGAATTGTTATGCGTTTGCAAGCTTTAAAGGCGAAAGAATACACAAAAGTATTGCTTTTGCCAAACTTTGGCTGCGGGCGCGCCACAAGCAAAACAACAAAAGTACATAATTTGCGCAAAAATCGCAAATTCCGGTTATTGCAGCCCCTTCATGGTCAGGGCAATGCGCTTTTTGGCGGTGTCCACGCTCAGAATTTTGACGCGCACAATGTCGCCCACCTTCAAAGCCTCGCGCGGGTGCTTGATAAATTTGTCGCTGATCTGTGAAATATGCACCAGTCCGTCCTGATGCACGCCCAAATCCACAAACGCGCCAAAGTCAATGACGTTGCGCACGGTGCCGGTCATCTCCATGCCGGGCTTCAAATCCTCCAGACTCATAATATCGCTGCGCAGCAGGGGCTTGGGCAGGCTGTCGCGCACGTCGCGCCCCGGCTTGCACAGCTCGGCGATGATGTCGTTCAGCGTCGGCTCGCCTACGCCCAAGGTGTCGCACAGGGTGCGGACGCCCTTGGCTTTCACCACGCCGGGCAGCCCTGCCAGCTTGTCGGTGCCGATCTCGGCGGCGGTGAAGCCGCAGGCATCCAGCAGCGCCTTGGCGGCGGGGTAGCTTTCGGGGTGAACGGCGGTGGCGTCCAGCCGGTTTTTGGCTTCGGGCAGGCGCAAAAAGCCGGCGCACTGCTCATACGCCTTGGGACCCAGCCCCTTGACCTTTTTCAGCTGTGCGCGGGAGGTAAAGGCACCCTCCTCCTCGCGCCACGCCACAATATTTTTGGCGGTGGCGGCGGTCACGCCCGCCACGCGGCGCAGCAGGGGCGCGCTGGCGGTGTTCAGATCCACGCCCACCGAGTTGACGCAGTCCTCCACCACGCCGTCCAGCGTTTCGTTCAGGCGCTTTTGCGGCATATCGTGCTGGTACTGCCCCACGCCGACCGCCTTGGGGTCGATTTTGACCAGCTCCGCCAGCGGGTCCTGCAGGCGGCGGGCGATGGACACGGCGCTGCGCAGGTTGACGTCAAACTGAGGGAACTCCTCCGCCGCCAGCTTGGACGCCGAGTAGACCGATGCGCCCGCCTCGCTGACGACCATATATTGCAGGTGCCGATCGTTTTCCTGCGCCAATTCGCGGATGACCTCGGCGGCAAATTCCTCGGTTTCGTGTCCGGCGGTGCCGTTGCCGATGGCCATAACCTCGACACCGTTTTTCAAAACCATCGACTTGATGATCTTTTTGGCTTGGTCAACGCGCTTGAACTCCGGCACGGGGTAGACGACGTTGGTGTCCAGCACCTTGCCGGTGGGGTCCACAACGGCGACCTTGCAGCCCATGCGGTAGCCGGGGTCCAGCCCCATAACGGTCTTGCCGCGGATGGGCGGCTGCAGCAAAAGCTGGCGCAGATTGTCGCCGAAAACCTTGATGGCACCCTCGGCGGCGGCGTCCGACAGGGCGGTGCGCAGCTCGTTTTCCAGGCTGGGGTGGATCAGGCGGCTGTAGGCGTCGCGGGCGGCTTCGTCCACCAGCAGGGCGCTGGCGCCGCCGGTCTTTTTGCGGGCAAACATCCAGCTTACAATGCCGGCAGCGCGCTCGGCGTCCACCTCCAGCGCGACCTTCAAAAAGCCCTCGCGCTCGCCGCGGTCCAGCGCCAGCACGCGGTGTCCGGGGATCTTGTTCAGCGGCTCGGCGTAGTCGTAATACTGGGCGTAGACGCTGTCCTCGTCCTTGGCTTTGGCGGCGGTGATGCGCCCGAACGCGCGGTAGTAGCGGCGCAGCTCGGCGCGGCAGGCGGCATCGTCCGAAACCGCTTCGGCGATAATGTCCTTGGCGCCCTGCAGCGCGGCATCGGCGTCGGGGACTTCGTCATTTAAGTAATCGGCAGCGGCGGCAAGCGGGTCAAAAGCGGCGTCCTGACGCAAAATCGCGTCCGCCAGCGGCTGCAGCCCGCGCGCCTTGGCAATGCCCGCGCGGGTCTTGCGCTTGGGCTTGTAGGGGCGGTAGATGTCCTCGACCTCCGCCAGCGTTTTGGCATTTTGCAGCGCGGCGGTCAGCTCGGGGGTCATAACACCCTGCTCGGTGATGGAGCCTGTGACCTCGGTCTTGCGCTTGTCCAGACCGCGCAGATATTCCAAGCGGTCGCCCAAGTCGCGCAGCACCTGGTCGTCCATCGAGCCGGTGGCTTCCTTGCGGTAGCGGGCGATAAACGGGATGGTGTTGCCTTGGTCGATCAGATCAATGGCACCCTGCACGTTTTTCAGGTTCAGGTTCAGTTCGGCGGCAAGTTGTTCGGCATGGGTTTGCATAGGGTGGGTTCCTTTCCAAAAAATAATACGATACAACGTTTACTGGCGGGCTTGCTGGCTTTTTTTGCGGCGCACGGCGGCGGCGCACAGGTACACAAGGTACAAAACCCACGCAGCTGCGGTGATTTTTGACGATACAGCCAACCCCGGCGTGCGGTAGGTCACGCGGATATCGCACGCCCCGGCGGGTACATACAGCGCGGTCAAGCCGTTGTCCACCTTTTCCAGCTGGGCGGGGCTGCCGTTGATGGTGGCGGTAAAGCCCTCGTCATACGGCACGCTGAAAAACACCAGCCGGTTGGTGTCGTAGTCGGTGCGGGCGGTAAAGCCTGTGTTGTCGGCGGTAAATTCCGCCACGGCGGCGGCGCGGCGGTCGGCGCAGTCCTGCGCGTAGGCGGCGGTGGTGCGGTGGGTCAGCTCGTTGTCGGGCAGGGGCTGCAGCGTGCTGCCGTAGGCGGCGATCTGCGCGTCATCCAACAGCACGGCGCGCATCAGGATTTGGGCGCGTTCGCTCTCCGCCACGGTTTCCAGCTGCTCGGCAGTGACGTAATAGTCGTAGCAAAATCCCATAGGAACGTAGTTTTCGTTCTCGTAGATATTGTACTGCGCGGTTTCGCCCCACAGCGTCCAGCCCTCCGATTTTTCCTTTTGCCAGCCCTCGTCCTCGTCCTTGGCGACCAGCGTATAGCGCACGCTCAACAGACCGCGCAGGGCGTAGTTTTTGACCTCCGGCTTGGAGTTGACGTCCCGCTTGACCCCGACGCTGGGATAAAATTCCATAATGCTGGGCGAAACGGTCGAGTTGAAAAATTGCAGGCAGGGGTGGTGGAACCACAGCCCCAGATTGTTGTGCGCACCGTAGGCGTCCAGCCGGTAAAAGCCGTCGTCGGGCAGGGTCTGCTCCATTTCCTGCACAGAATCGTAGGTTTGCGGGATCAGGTCGCTGTCGTTCTCCCACTGGGCGTACTTGCCCAGCGAAAGATGCACTGTGCCGTACACAAAGCTGAAGCCCAAAATCCCCGCCAGCAGGATGCTGCACCAGCGGCGCTTGTCGCGGGCAAAATGCCACAAAAGTCCAAACAGAACAACGCCCAGCAGCGTCACGCCCCAGATGCCCCAGAAACGGGCGGGTTCCTCGGTTACGCCAAGGATAAAATTGCCGTCCTTGTCCTTGTTGGGCACCAGCGCAAAGGCGGCGGCGCTGAGCGTGACCAGCAAAACCAGCCGCCACGCAGGCGGTATCTCTTTTTCCGCCAGATGCGGGCGCGAGAAAGAATACGCCGTTGCAGCGCACAAAATCAGGATGGGCATATAGTACCAGCGGGCATAATAGCTGGAATTCAAGGCGTAGAACGCACTGTTCAGCACCGGCACAAAGGCGCAGACAACACACGCTTTTAGGATGTAGGTGAACGGGTGGCTGCGCTTGGCGCGCACAAACGCCAGCCCGCCCGCCAGCCCGACCAGCGGCAGGTAGGCGGTCATACTGGTGTGCTTCAGGATGCCCTCTTGGAACATATCCTTAAAATAGGGGGCATCCGGCATCAAAAAGGCGCTGTAAAAAATGGCGGGGTACTGCTGGGATTTGCCGTACACAAGATAGCCGTACCCGGTAAAAGGCGCGATGGTGCGCGGATTTTGCAAAAGCGAAATGCCCGCGGGCAGCAGCATCAGGCAGCCCATGGCGCAGCCCAGCAGCGTTTCAAAAGCCAGCGTGCAGAACCTGCGCACCCCCAGCTTGTACGCCCCGGCGGCGACCATGGCAAAAAAGTAGATGACCAAAAACACCGCCTGCCCGGCGAAAAAGAAGTAGTTGTTTAAAAGGTTGACGGCGACCCAGAAGGGGAACGCGCCGCGTCTGCCGTCCAGCACGGCGGCGTCCAGCGCTGCCAGCATAAACGGAAACAACGCTATAACGTCAATAAAATGGTTGAAAAAGATGTTGTACACCGAAAACCCGCAAAAGGCGTACAGCACGGCGGCAACCACGCTCCAGTTGTCCACACCGAGCCAGCGCCGCGCCCACAGGTACGCGCCGCCGCCCGCCACGGAAAATTTTACGCAGAGCAGCGGCACCAGCATATAGGGCATAAACCGCGCAGGTACGAAAAAACTCAGCCAGAAAAACGGGCTGCCCAGCAGGTAGAACGAGTAGGAGTTCATAAACCCGGAACCTAAATCGGTTTCCCAGCTGTAGCTGCCGCCCTGCTTGAGAAAGCTGTTGGCGTACTGGTAAAAATTGATCTGCTGGTCGTTAAAATCCCCGGCGTAGTGGAAGTACCCGCCGCCCCGGACAGCGTCGATGAGGCAGTGCGGCAAAAACAGCAGCGCTGCCAGCAAAAAGCAGATGCCGAACACCTGCCAAAAGCGGTTTTTGGATTTTGATGGCAAAAATTTCATTTTCGGCTCCATTGTCCCGTTTATCGGATTTCGGAAAACAAAGAATCGTGGTATACTGATACTATACCACATCGAAAGGAAAGAATAAAGATGAAAACCTATCCGTTCAGCGCCCTGCTGGGGCGAATGAAATATATCACCCGCTGGAGTCTGATGCGCTCCGCCCGCCCCGAAAGCCTGAGCGAGCATACCGCCGACACGGCGCTGCTGGCGCACACGCTGTGTTTAATTGCCCAAAAATGCACCGGCACGGGGACGAACATCCGCCCCGATGTGGTGGCGACAGCGGCGTTATATCACGATGCACCGGAAATTTTGACCGGGGATATGCCCACGCCGGTCAAGTACAAGAACGAGGCGCTGCGCACGGCGTACAAGCAGGTCGAGCAGGAGAGCGCCCGCCTGATGGCAAGCCTGCAGCCGCCGGAGCTGCGCCCCGTGACCGAAGGCTACCTGACCGGCAGCGTGCTGAACGCCGACGAGGCGAAGCTGTTGAAGGCGGCGGATCGGCTTTCGGCGCTGATCAAATGTATGGAGGAGGACTCGCACGAGTTTGCCGCCGCCAAGGCGCAGCAGACGCAGGCGCTGCACGAGATGCACTGCCCGGAGGCGGAGTATTTTATGCAGTATATGCTGCCCTGCTATGCGGAAAATTTGGACGAACTGACGAAGATTTGAGAGTTGAGAGTTGAAAGTTTAGAGTTTAGATTGGGTGTGTCCGCGCAAGCGGACACATTTTTATAGAGTGGGATGAGAAAGCCTTCCCCCTTTGGGAGAAGGTGCAGCTTGTAGAAAAAGCTCTTTTCCGGGTAGTAATGTAGGGATGGGTCTTGAACCATCCGCACCGCTGGCTGCGCGCAGCGCATAAAATCGCGCCGAATGGCGCGCGTTTTCACGATATATCGCATTAGTGGTTAGGCGGCAAGGAGGGGTCAAGACCCCTCCCTACAAATAACCGGAAGGTGAACAATAATTGGGGAAAGTGCAAATTCCCGGTGAGTTGTAGGGGCGAGCATTGTGTCAAGAGTAACATTGCTCGCCCGTGCGGTTTGCCCGTTAGGTCGATTTACCGGGATGATTGCAACGGGCGGCATATATGCCGCCCCTACGGACTGACCCGTAATTTTCGCGTTATCGCAAAACTGCGGGCGGGGCATGCCCCGCCCCTACTGCGCAATGATTTGTATTGCCCCGTAGGGCGGGGTGACCCCACCCCGCCGGGGAAATGGGCAATCGCCGCAAATTTCCCCCTCATCAGTCACCTTCGGTGACAGCTTCCCCCAAAGGGGGAATCCATACCTATTTCAATAAAACCGCAGTCGGTCAATCCTGCAATTTATACACCGCGTCGATCAGGGTGTCCACGTCGGTGAAATGCTCCAGCATCGAGCAATAGCGGCGCAGGGCGGCGGCACCGCGCAAGCCCTTCATATAATGCATGGCTTGGCTGCGGGCCTGGGGCATGGCAAGCCATTCGCCCTTGTCCTCGCACATTTCGTAGATCTGCGCGCGCAGGGTGTTCATCCGCTGGTTCAGCGTCGGCTCGGCGGGGGCGGGCTGCCCCAAAAGCGCCGCGCGCACGCGGTCAAACAGCCACGGCTCGCCCAAGGCGCCGCGCCCGATCATCACACCGTCGCACCCGGTGCGCTGCAAAAGTTCCAGCGCACCCTCGGCGGTGGTCACATCGCCGTTTGCCAGCACCGGAATTCCCACCGCTGCCTTGATTTCAGCGATTGCCTCGGCGTTGATGGGCGGCACATACATCTGCTCGCGCGTGCGCCCGTGTACCGCCAACAGGTCGGCGCCGTTCGCCTCGCACTGCTTGGCGACCTCCACGCCGGTTCGGTTGGCTTCGTCCCAGCCGATGCGCATTTTTACGGTCAGCGGCTTTTCGTCCCCCAAGGCGCGGCGGGCGGCGGCGACCATCTGCCCGCACAGCGGCGGGTCCAGCAGCAGTTTGCTGCCCGCCCCGCTGTTCGTAATTTTAGGCGCGGGGCAGCCCATATTGATGTCCAGAATATCAAAGGCGATGCCCTTTTCCTGCACGGCGTACACCGCCTTTTCCAGCGCGGCAGGCTCTGCCCCGAACAGCTGGATGGCGTACAGCCCGTGGGGATGCTTGTCCTTTAACAGCGCAAAGGACTTGGCATCGTTAAAATTTAACGCCTTGGCGCTTGCCATCTCGCTGACGGTCCACGCCGCGCCGTGGTCTGCCATCAGGTGGCGGCAGGCGGCGTCGGTCAGCCCTGCCATCGGCGCAAACACCGCGCCGGTGGGAATTTCCAGATTGCGTAACTGCATACAAAAGTTCCTTTTTTCCAAATGCTATAAAAAATACCACTTTATTCTACCACAAATCCGCCGTTTGTGGTATACTTATTTTATATATTGTGATTGTAAGGAGTACGCTATGAAACTGATGGTACTGGACGGCAACAGCCTGGTCAACCGCGCGTTCTTCGGCATAAAGCTGCTGACCACCAAGGATGGACGCTACACCAACGCCATATTTGGTTTTCAAAATATTTTGCTGAATCTGCTGGCGGCGCACAAGCCGGACGCCGTTGCCATTGCGTGGGACCTGCGTGCGCCGACCTTCCGCCACAAGGCCTACGACGGCTACAAGGCGACCCGCCACGGTATGCCCGACGAGCTGGCGCAGCAGATGCCCGTACTGAAAGAACTGCTGACCGACCTCGGCTTTGTGCAGGTCAGCTGCGAGGGCTGGGAGGCGGACGACATTCTGGGTACGCTGGCCGCCGCGTGTGAGGCGCAGGGCGGCACGACGCTGCTGGCAACGGGCGACCGCGACAGCCTGCAATTGGTGGACGATGCCACCACCGTGCTGCTTGCCACCAACAAGGAAACCATCCCGATGGACCCGGCTGCCATCCGCGAAAAATACGGCGTGGAACCCAAGCAGCTTATCGACGTAAAAAGCCTGATGGGCGACAGCTCCGACAACATCCCCGGCGTGCCCGGCATCGGAGAAAAGACCGCCTTAGCGTTGATTTCCAAGTTCGGCAGCCTGCAAAATGTCTATGACAATCTGGAGGATAAGTCCATCAAGCCGGGGCAGCGCGCCAAGCTGGGCGACAACCGCGACAAGGCGGAGCTTTCGTATATGCTGGGCACCATCCGCACCGATGCGCCCATTGAAAAGAACCCCGAAGCCTATCGGCGCGGGGCGGGCGATGCGGCGGCAGCCGCCCAGCTTTTGGCAGAACTGGAAATGCACAAGCTGACCCAGCGCTGGCAGCTCGACCCCGCAGCCCCTGCGGCAGCCGCCGCCCCGGTGGCGGAAGTGGAGCCTTCGCCGCTGCCGTTCCTGGTGGAAGGGGTGCTGTACCTTGCCCAAAACGCCGACGGCAGCTGGTATGCCGTGCAAAACGGCGAGGTCTTTCTGCCCGACGCTGACCGCCTGCCCGCTTTGCTGGACAGCGGCTGCGAGCTGCGCGTCTTTGACGCCAAGCCCCTGTTCCGCTTGGCGCTGGAAAACGGCGGCGAGGGACGCGCCGTAAGCTTTGACGGCAAGCTGGCAGCCTACCTGCTGAACCCCTCTGCCAGCGGGTATGCCGTCAAGGAATTGGCGGCAGAATACGGCATAGCACCGCAGTTTTCCTGCGCTGCTGCGCCCGATGCCGGGGTGCTTTGCCCGCTGCTGGACAAGCTGCGGGACGAGCTGAAAGCCGACGGGCAGGACAAGCTGCTGACCGAGATGGAGCTGCCGCTGGCGCGGGTGCTGGCGGATATGGAGCGCATCGGCTTTGCCATTGACGCCGACGGCATTGCGCAGTTTGGCGACAGCCTGCGCGGCGAACTGGACGGCATTCTGCAAAATATTTATACAGAAGTTGGCTATCCGTTCAACGTAAACAGCCCCAAGCAGCTGGGCGAGGCGCTGTTTGACAAGATGGGGCTGCCGCCGCGCAAAAAGACGCAGCGCGGCTATTCGACCGATGCCGAAACGCTGGAAAGCCTGCGCCCCTACAGCCCGGTCATTGATGACATTTTAAAATATCGCACCTACGCAAAATTGCTCTCCACCTATGTGGACGGGCTGCTGGCAGCCAAAGCGCCGGACGGGCGCGTACACTCGACCTTTATCCAGACCGAGGCGCGCACCGGGCGCATTTCCTCCAGCGAGCCGAACCTGCAGAACATCCCCATCCGCACCGAGCTGGGCAGCCGCCTGCGCGGGTATTTTGTGGCAGCGCCCGGCTGCACGCTGGTGGACGCCGACTACTCCCAGATCGAGCTGCGCATTCTGGCGCACATCACGGGGGACGAGCATATGCAGCAGGCGTTTTTGAACGGCGCGGATATCCACCGTTCCACCGCTGCCAAAATTTACCATATCCCCGAGAGCGAGGTCACCCCCCAGCTGCGCAGCGCCAGCAAGGCGATCAACTTCGGCATTATGTACGGCAAGGGCGCGTATTCGCTCAGCAAGGATTTGGGGATTTCGGTCAAGGAGGCGGACGCCTTCTTGAAAACCTATCTGGATACCTTCCCCAAGGTGGACGGCTATATGCAAAGCTGCATTGCCGATGCCAAGGAAAAAGGCTACGTTGCTACGTTGTTTAACCGCCGCCGCGCTTTGCCGGAACTGGCAAGCAGCAATTTTCAGGTGCGCGCCGGGGGCGAGCGTATGGCGCGCAACACGCCCATTCAGGGTACGGCAGCGGACATTATCAAGCTGGCGATGGTACACGTCTGGCAGCGTCTGCGCGACGAAAAATTGCAGGCGCGGCTGCTGCTGCAGGTACACGACGAGCTGATCGTGGAAGCGCCGGAGGCGGAAGCCGAGCGCGTCAAGCAGATCTTGCAGCAGGAAATGGAAAACGTGGTGCATTACAGCGTACCCCTGACCACCGAGGTGGGCGTGGGCAAAACGTGGCTGCAGGCGCATTGAGCAGAGTTGAGAGTTAAGAGTTCAGAGTTTAGATAAGGTGCGCCGCCCGCGGCGGCGCAGTTTAAAAAGAACGAAGCAAAGCGAAAAATGGTGAAAGTGTATGTATGTTTTAGGAATTGAATCTACCTGCGACGAAACCGCCGCCGCGGTGGTGGAGGACGGGCGCAAGGTCGTTTCCAACGTGATCGCCACCAGCGTCAAGGAGCAGGCGCTGTACGGCGGCGTTGTGCCGGAAATTGCCAGCCGCCGCCATGCCGAGTATATCAGCGCCACCGTGGACAAGGCGCTGGCGGACGCGGGGCTGACCATGCAGGACATCGGCGCGGTGGCGGTGACCTTTGCGCCGGGGCTGATCGGCGCGGTGCTGGTGGGCGTCAACTACGCCAAGGGGCTGGCTTACGCCGCCGGCAAGCCGCTGGTGCCGGTGCATCACCTGCGCGGACACATTGCCGCCAACTATCTGACCCACCCGGAGCTGAAGCCGCCGTTTTTGTGCCTGGTTGCCAGCGGCGGACACAGCCATATTGTGATGGTGGAGGATTGGTGCCGCTACAAAATTTTGGGGCGCACGGTGGACGATGCCGCCGGCGAAGCCTACGATAAGGTCGCCCGCACCTTGGGGCTGCCGTACCCCGGCGGTCCCAGCGTGGCGGCTGCCGCGCGCGGCGGCGACCCCAAGGCGTACAAGCTGCCCGTGCCGCACGTGGAGGGCAAGTACAATGTCAGCTTCAGCGGGCTGAAAACCGCCGTCATCAACGAGGTTCACAACGCCGAGCAAAAGGGCAATACCGTGAACGTCGCCGATATGGCAGCCAGCTTTCAGGAGCGCATCGACCAAATTTTGGCGAAAAAGCTGCTGACCGCTGCCGCCGACACGGGGGCAAAAACCATCTGCCTGGCGGGCGGCGTGGCAGCCAACGGACGCCTGCGCCAGCTTGTCAACGACGGCGCACAGAAGCTGGGCTGCCGGGTGTTTTTGCCGGAGCTGAAATACTGCGGCGACAACGGCGCGATGATCGGCGCGCAGGGGTACTATGAGTACCGCGACGGCAATTTGGCAGATTGGACGCTGAACGGCTTGCCGACTTTGCCGATCGATTACCGGTAAAATAACGATAAAACGAAAAAACCGCCGCCCCATTCGGGGCGGCGGTTTTACGATATATCGAGCTATTGGCTAGGCGGCAAGGAGGGGTCAAGACCCCTCCCTACAAATAACCGGGAAGTAAGGTATAATTGAGGAGAATGCGAATTTCCGGCAGGCTTGTAGGGGACGCATAGATGCGTCCCGTGCGGTTTACCCGTTAGGTTGATTTACCGGGATGGCTGTGGCGGGCGGCATATATGCCGCCCCTACGGACTGACTCGTGATTTTCGCGTTGTCGTTGGGTCGCGGGCAATCCTGCCTTTTAATTCAGCTGCATCCCGAAAAACTCCAGCTCCGGGCGGATGGTCGCCATCAGCGTGTCGAACTGGTCGGGGGTCAGGCTCTGCGCGCCGTCGCTCTTGGCTTTGGCGGGGTCGTTGTGCGTTTCGATCATCAAGCCGTCCGCGCCCACTGCCACGGCTGCCTTGGCAAGGGCAGGCACCATAAACGCGATGCCTGCCGCGTGGCTGGGGTCGATCACGACCGGCAGATGCGTCATCTTTTTCAACATAGGTACGGAAGAAATATCCAGCGTGTTGCGCATACTGGTTTCAAACGTGCGGATGCCGCGCTCACACAAAACGACGTTGGGGTTGCCCTCTGCCATAATGTATTCGGCGCTCATCACCAGCTCCTCCAGCGTGGCGGACAGCCCGCGCTTGAGCAAAACCGGCGTCTGCAATTTGCCCACCGCCTTCAGCAGCTCAAAGTTCTGCATATTGCGCGCGCCGATCTGGATCATATCCACGCCCGCTTCCTCAAACAGCGGGATATGCTCGGCGCTCATCAGCTCGGTCACGATGGGCTGCCCGGTCACCGTGCGGGCGTGCTGCAGCATCTCCAGCCCCTCGGCGCGCAAGCCCTGAAAGCTGTACGGGCTGGTGCGCGGCTTGAACGCGCCGCCGCGCAAAATGCTGGCACCGGCAGCCTGCACCCGCTGCGCCACATAGGTGATCTGCTCGCGGCTTTCGACGCTGCACGGACCCGACATCACCACAAAATGCCCGCCGCCGATCTTATGCCCCGCCACGTCCACCACGGTGTCGTCGGGGTGGAATTTGCGGTTGGCTTTTTTGTACGGCTCGCTGACGCGGCGGCAGGTTTCGACCACGGGGTTGGCAAGCACCCAGCTTTCGGACAAGGCCTTGGTGTCGCCGATCAGCCCCAGAATGTGGGTGTCGCTGCCGACGGAATCATTGATCTGGAAGCCCATGCTTTCCAGCTCATGGCAAAAGCCTGCCACCTGTTCGGCGGCGGCGTGGGGTTTTAATACAACAATCATGGTTTAGACGCTCCTGTTTCTGTAGTACACACAGTTTAACACTGTAAAGCGATAAAGTCAAGACCCCTTGTAAAATTTCCTTTATGGAAGTATAATAAAGGCGAATTTGCACAAAAGAGGGGAACGATTATGGCAAAGGAAGCAAAAACCAACGCAATGCGTATGCTGGAGCGCGCCAAGATCCCATACACCGCCCACGAATACCCCCACGAGGAGGGGCAGGCGGTGGACGGCGCCAACGTGGCGCGTCTGACCGGGCAGGACCCTGCGCGGGTGTTCAAGACGCTGGTCACGCAGGGCGCGGACCGCAACTATTATGTGTTTGTTGTGCCGGTGCTGGCGGAGCTGGACCTGAAAAAAGCCGCCAAGTCCGCCGGGGTCAAGAGCGTGGCGATGATCCACGTGGCCGACATCAACAAGGTAACGGGGTATATCCGCGGCGGCTGCAGCCCCGTGGGGATGAAAAAGCAGTACCTGACGGTTTTTGACGAAAGCTGCCTGACGCAGGACACCATTTTGGTCAGCGGCGGGCGCATCGGCACGCAGATCGAGTGCGCACCGCAGCAGCTGATCGCCGCCGTGCGCGGCAAGACCGCCGCCATCACGCAGGAGCAGGCAGAATGAGATTGGATAAATACCTGGCCGAACGCACCGGTATGACCCGCAGCGAAAGCCGCAAGGCGATCACCAAGGGGCGCATTATGGTGGACGGCGCGGTCGTGCGCAAGGCGGACGCCGCTGTGCCGGAAACCGCTGCCCTTGCCGTGGACGGTGTGCCGCTGGCGGGCAGCTACCAAAAAAACGTCTATGTTATGTTGAATAAGCCCGCAGGGGTCGTCAGCGCCAGCCGCGACAAAAAGGACATGACGGTGGTCGATCTGGTGGCGGGCAGCTTTCCCCGGCGGGAGCTGTTCCCGGCGGGGCGGCTGGACAAAACCAGCACCGGCTTTGTGCTGCTGACGGACGACGGCGCCTTGGCGCACGATATTTTAGCGCCGGCGCATCACGTCGAAAAGCAGTACCTTGTCACGCTGGACACCCCTTTGACCGAGGAAATGCGCCGCGGCTTTGCGGCGGGCGTGACCTTGGCGGACGGGCAGACGCTGGCGCCCGCCGCCGCCGACCCGGCGGGGGACGACCCCTGCACCGTGCGGGTGACGCTGCGGCAGGGGGTGTACCACCAGATCAAGCGGATGTTCGGTGTGTACAACGCGGGGGTCAACGCCCTGCACCGCGAGAGCATCGGCGGCGTGGTTTTGGATGCCGCGCTGAACCCCGGCGAATGGCGCGAGCTGACGGACGCGGAAGTCGAGCGGTTGAAAAACAGGATAGAATGACGGCGTGCCGCCCCGATGGGGCGGCACGGTTTTTTAAAATAATAGATAAGAGATAATAGATAATAAATGTGGTGTGTCCGCCGCGCGGACACGATTTTAACGATGCTGCGATTTTCCGGGATGGCGGTGCGGCAATGGCAAACCGTGGCAACCCGCGGCGCGGGTACGCACAGTTTGTCCAAAAGCCCTTTTTCGGGTAGTAATGTAGGGATGGGTCTTGACCCATCCGTACCGCTGGCTGCGCGCAGCGCATAAAATCGCGCCGAATGGCGCGTGGTTTCCCGTTATATTGTGCTATCGGCTAGGTTGCACGGAACGGTCAAGACCGTTCCCTACAAACCTGCCGAAAGTTCGCAATTAACCCAATAGGCTTATCGACAGTTTGAATGTGCCCGCGCGGCGGGCACACGTTCTTTCTTATTTATTATCTATTCTTTATTATTTCTGAAAAAATTATCCTGATAATTTTTTCAGTATGATTTCTCTTTCATCAAACGGCAAACGTTCCCCGGCGCGTTCCAAAACCGTTTCGTGTCCCTTGCCCAGCACCGCGATCATATCCCCGGGCTGGGCGTGGTCCAGCGCGTAATACAGCGCCTCGCGCCGGTCGGGGATCTCCAAAAACGGCGTGTCGGGGTTGCCCCTGCGCAGCCCCGCTTTGATGTCGGCTAAGATAGCTTCCAACGGCTCATCGCGGGAATTATCCTCGGTCAAAATGCAGAGATCCGCCAATTTGGCGCACACCTCGCCCATACCAAACCGCCGCAGTCGGCTGCGCTGCCCCCCGCAGCCAAACACCGCCACCAGCCGCTTGGGGGCGTACCCGCGCAGCGTGGTCAGCAGCCCGGCGGCGGACGCGGCGTTGTGGGCGTAGTCCAGCACCACGGTGTAGGGCGCGTGCAGGGGCAGCACCTCGCACCGCCCGCGCACGGCGGCGGTTTGCAGCCCGGCGGCAGCCCCAGCGGGCAGATGCAGCACATCCGCCATACTCAGCGCCGCCAAGGCGTTGTATACGCTGAAACGCCCGGGCAGGTGTACGGTATATTCGCGGGCGGTGCCGTCGGGCGCGGCGGCGTAAAAGGCTACGCCCAAGGCGTCCGGCTCGCGCAGCAGCCGAAACGGCGGCAGGGCGCGCCAATCCGCCTCGTGGGTGATGCCGTACCGCACTACCTTGCAGCTGTGGTTTGCCAGAATTTCCTCGCAGTGGGGGTCATCGGCGTTCACAATGCCGGTCGCGCAGCGGCGGAACAGCACGCTTTTCCAGGCGCGGTACTCGGCAAAGCTGGCGTGTTCCTCGGGCGAAATATGGTCGGGCGTTAAGTTGGTAAAGATGCCGATGTCAAAATAAATGCCGGTGACACGTTCCATTTTTAACCCCAAGCTGGAAACCTCCATCACGCAGGTGTCGCAGCCGTCCTGCGCCATTTGGTACAAAAGCCGCTGCAGGTCGCAGCTTTCGGGCGTGGTGTGCGCCAGATCGTGGCGGTGTCCGGACCAGCTCACGCCGTTGGTGCCCAGCAGCCCCACGCGCCGCCCGGCAGCGGTCAACATCGCCGCTGCAAGGTGCGCTGTGACCGTTTTGCCCTTGGTGCCTGTGATGCCGATCATCGTCATACGGCGGGCAGGCTCGCCGTACAGCCGCACCGAAAGCCACGCCATCGCCCGGCGGGCGTTCGCCACCCGTATGACCGCGACCTCCGGCGGCAGGCGCAGCGGGCGCTCACACACCACGGCAACGGCACCCTGCGCCACCGCCTGCAGCGCAAAGTCCGCGCCGTCCCGATGCTGCCCCGGCAGGCAGACAAACAGCGCCCCCGCCGTGACCGCCCGCGAATCGCAGCAGATGCAAAGCACGTCCGCCTCGGTGCTGCCCCGCAGCGAGATACGCTCCAGCCCGTGGAGCAATTGACGCAAAAGCATTGGATATCCCTCCCTCTGTAACCGGCGGTTGCCCTTTTGCCAAGCCGTCTTGCTGGTATTTTACCGCCGTCTGTGCTAAAATAATGTCACAAAACGAACGGAGGAACCGCTATGACACTCGGACAGAACATCCAGACGGCGCGCAAGGCAAAGGGCATCAGTCAGGAGGCGCTGGCAGAGAAAATCTGTGTCAGCCGGCAGGCGCTGGGCAAGTGGGAGAAGGACACCGCCCTGCCCGGCGTGGACAATCTGCAGGCGCTCGCCAAGGAGTTGGGCGTCAGCGTGGACGCGCTGCTGGGCAGTGCCGCGCCCGATACCGCCGCGCCCGCCGTTACGCTGAACGCCCTGCGCGACCTGCTGGATGCCCGCGATGCCGAGGCACGCCGACGCCGCCGGGGTGCGTGGCTGGCTGCGGCAGCCGCCGCGGCGGTGCTGCTGGCAGTGGGCGGCGGTATGGCGGCACGGCTGCAGACCCGGCTGGACGGTCTGGCGGGGCAATATGGATATTTGAGCAGTGAGGTCAGCCGCACCAACAACGACCTGAGCGCCCGTATGCAGGAGCTGCAAAACGCCGTGCGCCAGGGCGAAAGCACCGTGCTGGACTGGGACTGGCACCCGCTGGCAAGCCTGCAGGACGACGGCACAATGCCGGTGGAGGTTTTTGTGAAGCCCCGCACCGAGCAGCAAGGCGCTGCCGTGGCGCTGTGCGTGACCAACGGCAGCGACACCGCGCTGTACGCGATGCAGCGCGGGCAGGACGGCGTGTACACGGCGCGGGAGCTGGTGTTTGCGCTGGGGCAGGATTATGCACTTTCGGTGCAGTGGACAAACCCCGACGGCACGACGGTAAACGAAAATCTGGACACCGTGCATTTTACCAAGGA
>CAKTAS010000031.1:0-16337 GCA_934529095.1 uncultured Gemmiger sp.
CGGTGCGCCGAGGGCGGCGGCGTTTTCTGCCACCGAGCCAAGCTCGGTAAAAATATACCACACCAGCACCACCGGCAGCAGCAGCGTATCAAACCGCAGCCCCAGCCCCGGCACGTTTTCCACCGTCATACCCAGCACGGCATCGGTCAGGGCGGCGGTCAGCACCACCAGGATCATCCCGAACTTGTGCCAGATTCCGCCCCTTGCCGCCGCGCTGGACCAACAGCCGCCCTTGCAGGCTGCCGCCGTGCCGGACAGCCAGTCCAGCACCATACACATCGCCCACGCCGCCGTCAGCCAGCCCAGCCAGCCGAACGCCGCCGTAAACGCACCGCAGACGGCAGCCACTGCCGCCTTGACCAACAAAAATACATTGCTGTTTTGATTTTGCATACAAGCTCCCTTTCACCCTGCCGTAACGGGCAGGTTTTTTTGTTCACATAACGCGCGCAGGGCGGCTTTGTCCTGCCCGGTGGCGGTGATGACAAACGGTCCGTCGGTGTCCCATACGCTCGGCTGCGCGGTGCCGTACTCGCCCACCGTGTTGGGTACGCCCGCATACGCCGTGGGGTCCAGCCCCTTGCCCGTGGCGGCGGCGCGCACCTCCAGATGGCAGTGCTTGTAGCCGCCCGCCGCGTTGCCGGTGTTGCCCATAAGCCCCAAGGCATCGCCGCTTTGCACCCGCTGCCCCGGCTGCACCAACAGGCGCGCACAGTGGCAAAAGTACAAAAAATTCACGGCGTCGGGCGTCTGCGCGGCGTCCAGCCGCACACAGACATACCAGCCCCATTCCCACGTTGCATCGCGCTTATTTTGCACGCAGCGGGCGCGCACCACCGTGCCGCGTATCGTTTTGCCGCCGTAAAACGGCATGCGGATGGTCTCATCATCCACGCCCACCACGTCCAGCCCGCCGTGCCAGCGCTTGCCCCCGCCGCGGGTGTAACCGTAGCAGCCGTAGGGGTAGCGCACGGCGGTGCGCCCTGTAAAAATGCCTTGCTGCATCTTATGCCTCCCTGCGCAGTGTGTAGGTGATTTTCATCGTTTTATCGGGCGTTTTTTCAACCGGCGCGTCCAGATCGTTGATGGTGCCCAGATAGTTCGGGCGCACCATACGCTGCACACGGGCGTAATTTCCATAGCCCTGCCCCGTGGTAAGGGGCGAGGCACCGCCGCCTATGGTGGGGATCACGCTGCGGATCAGGTGGTCGTAGCGCGAGGAGCTGCTGTAGATGGCTGGCAGCTCGGTGCAGTACAGCTTGCCGGTCGCGGTGTTGAACACGCTCCCGGGCAGGTTTTCGGCGGTGCTGGTGGTAAAGCTGTAAATGCGCCCGTCGTGGACATCGGTGACCAGACCCAGCGCCTTGTTGTCGGTGGCGATAGCCTCCACCTGCGAGCTGTCGGTCAGGCGAAAACGGTAAAGATCATATTCCTTGTTGCCGCTTTTCGTGGAAGAGCAGCTCATATACAGCCAGCCGTCGTACACCATCCCCTTCACGGAGGGACCGTAGCTGTCGCAGATATCGCCGGTCAGATATACGCCGCTGGTGTTGGTCAGGTGGTAGTCGGTGTAGGCGAAGGTGTTCATATCATACTCGCGCACCCACATCTCGGCGTTCGGCGCCACCACGCGGTCTGCCGCCGAGGTCACATACAGCTTGCCGCGCTCCACATCGGCAAAAATGTGGTGGCAAAGCCAGTAGTATTCGTTGGTGCTGAGGGTGCCGCCCTGCAGCGACAGCAGCTTGGTTTCCTTGGGGACATCGCTGCCGGGGTCAAACAGATCGAGGCTGTTCAGCTGCAGATCGTGGAATTGCAGTTCCAGCTGGATCTGGTCGCCGTCCTTCACAATCCGCCCCAGCACCAGCAGCTGCTTGGCTTCGTCCGCCCAGATCGGCGCCAGAGAACTGCTGGCATACTGAAATTTCTCATATTTGGGCAAAAACCGCTGTTCCAGCCCGACCTGCACCATCGGAAGGGTCGCACCTTGCAGGGCGGCGATGGGGGTATCTGCCTCGCACAGATACGCGCCGCGGGGCGAGGTCAAACACACCGAGGCAATGGTGCCGTTGGATTGGTTGGTGGCAAAGTCATAGACAAAGGTTGCCACCCCTTTTTCGATATCCACGCTGGATTCCGCCTGGTTGTAGCTGCCGCGGCAGGGGTTGGTGCCGGTGTTGGCGGCGTCGTAGCGCGCCGTACCCACCAGCGACGCGCCAGCCGGGGCAAACAGCGTGTCGGGGTTGCTGCCCAGCGGGGTATCGTACAAAAGCAGCCCGCCGTACAGCGCCGTGACCATATCGGTAAAGGCGGTGCCTGCGTGGGAATCGTTGATGTATTGCTTGTCGGCAAGCATCGTCTGCAGGTTCAGGCTGCGGTCAAAGCCGCTCAGGATATTTTGGACGGCATTCGTCACAAGGTTGTGCTTTTCCTGCGTTTCCACCTTGCCGGTTTTGACGTCGGTAAGTTCAATTTTGGTGTATCCGTGCAAAGGCATAGCTTAATCTCCTTCATTGATAAAGCTGAATTTCAGCCAAGAAAGTGTGTCGGTGCCGTGCAGGGTAAACCGCAGCTGCAGCCGGTGATCCGTCGGCAGGCTCTGCCACAGCGCCGCCGTGTCCTGCTCGAGAAACTGCGGCAGGGGCAGCCCTTCGGTGTAGTTTGCGCCGCCGTCGGTCGAGGCTGCCACCGTCACGGTGTCGCTGCCCGCGGCGGTCAGCTTGGCAATGCCCGCAATGCTGGGGTGCGCCATATCGCAGACGGTTTGCAGCGTTTGGTCGGGCGGGTCGGCGGTGATCGCCGCCTGCATCGGTATCGGCTCGGGCGCATCCGTCCACAGGTAGACCGTGGGGCTGGGCAGGCTTGCCAGCAGCGCGGGCGGGGGCGGGTCCTCCGTCCCCTGCGCAAGAAACAGCGCCCCGGTCAGATCGGTTTCCGCCAGCGGGGCAAAGGCGCCGTCCTGCACGGTGTACAAAACACCGCCGCTGCCCGTCAAAAAGCGGAAATTCCCCACGCGGGGTACGCCCTCGGTCACTGCCCACGATTTACCATTTTCGGCGTCGCCGGGGGTGAAGGTCAGCACGGTTTTCTGCCCCACTGTGAGCGGCAGCTCCAGCGTTTCACTGCCGCAAACCAGCCGATGCTCGCCGCTGTAACTGGCAGACGTGGGCGGCTGGCAGAGGTTCAGCACCATACGCCCGTCCTGCAAAAGGATCAGCTCGTAGGTGATGCTGTGTTCCGCCGCCGTTGTGCTGTAATGCAGGTATCCCTGCACCCGCAGCTTGAAAAACGCCACCCCTGCCACGGTTCCCTGCTGGTGCCAGACGTTATAGACTGCCGCGTCGCGCCGCCAGACCTTCAGCTGCTCGGCGGAGGTGCCAAGCCCCACCCACAGGTTGCCGCTGACATAGAGATTTGTTGCCGCAACGCCGTTGAAGCGGAACCAGTCCACACCGGGTACGCGGTCGGTGCCGTCGTCGTTTTTGCTGTTTTCGCGCAATGCTGTCATCCCCTGCACCGTGTCCAGCAGCGCGGGCAGGCGGGCATAATTTTCTCCCATTTACCAGTTCACCTCGATTTCCTCCACCCGCAGATAGGGCGTTGTGTCCACCGTCAGGGCGGTGCAGCAGCCGCTGTCGATGGGCTGCGCCGTACCTTGGGCGGTAAAGCTGCGCCGCAGGGCAAAGCGGTCGTTTTCGGTCAGCACCAGCGCCGGGTCGTACTTTGCTTCCGTTCCGGGCGCAAAGGTCCAGAACTTCTGCACCAGCTCGCGCTGCGGCGTTTCCGACAAGGAAGCCAGCCGCAGGGGTGTGCGCCGGGGCAGGGTAAGCACTGCCAGCGTCTCGGTGTACGCCGGGTGGGCGGGATGCTGCGGCACCAGCGAAAGCCCTTCCCGCAAGGGCGCAAGCTGCACCGCACGCCGCGCCGCAAAGGTGTAGGGCTGCAGCGTTTCCTCCATGGTCAGCGTGCCGTTCCACGTCTTGCCGCCTGCCAGCCCCTGCCCGCTGATGAGGGCTTTCAGCCCGCCCTTTTCCAGCGTCACGGTGCCGCCCTCGCAGACAAGGCGGACGCTCCACCGGCGGTTGGCAGCGCCCAGCAGCGCGGCAAAGGGGTAAAACAGCGCCAGCGTGTGGCTGCCCGCCGCCATCGTCTGGCAGGGGGTGTAGTCCACCGGAACATTATCCAGATAATACCGCACCGTCACGGTCACGGCGTTGGCATCGGCGGCGGGTGCGGCGTGCAAAATCACCTGCGCCAGAAACATCGCGCCGGTGTCCCGCGTGGTGACAAAGTTCAGGTTGAGGACGGGCTTTTCCTCCCCGGCGACCTGGACTTTTGTGCTGTTGGTAAAGTGGTAGTACACGGTTTTGTTGGCGGCTGCCGTGCTTTCCAGGCTGCGCAGCTTGGCTTCGGTGCGGTCGGTGCCGTTTGCCAGATGCGGGTTTTTGCCCACGGCTTTTACGGTCTGCCCGGCGCGGTACCGCCACACCGTGTGGGTGATGAGCATCTGCGGCGCGGTGCCGTCCGCCATGGGCAGCGCCAGCCGGTCGCCCAGGTCCAGCGCGGGGTCGCCGTGCAGGCGAACCTCGGCAGGGGTGTAGGCAAGCGGCTGCAGTGCGGCAAATAAATTGTCGCAGATGCCCTGCCGGGTGGCAGCCAGCCCGCTTTCTGCCAGCGGGAAATCCGTCAGGGTCATCGTCAGCCCGTTGTCCGGCTCGGCGGTGCGGGTAAAGCGCCCGCTTTGCAATTCCATCTGCAAGGCGGTGCAGCGGCACAGGTAGTCGGCTACGGCGGTCTTGATGCGCTCCGCCTTGCTCAGCGTGCGGCAGGGCGCGGCGGCAAAGCAGCGCACCACCAGCCGCCCGGCGCGGTCTACCGTGGCAAAGCCGCCCAGAAGCTGGGCAACGGCAGCGGCGCAGTCCCGCCAGGTAGTAACGTTGTAGGTGGCATCCAGCTGGCGCGACAGCGCGGCATTGGGGTTGAGCGCTGCCACCTCGGCGGCGGTCTGCCCCAGAGCAAGACCGCGGGCATCGGCGATCTGCTGCAAAATTTCATACGCCGTGCCTGCCAGCACCGTGCCGTCGTACCGGGCGTCGAGCTTGACAAGGTTGTCGTAGGCTTTCAGGCTGACAAAACCGCCGCGGCGCTCTGCCTCGGCAATGGTAAACACGCCCAAGGGTACGGTTTCCCACGCTGCATCGGGCAAAAGCAGCGCGTAGTCCAGCCGCAGGCAGGCGCCGTACAGCGCATAGCGCGACAGTTCGGTGCGCAATTGCAGGCTGACCTGCCCCAGATACGCACAGCCGAACGCCAGTTCCTCGCCGTTGACGCACTGGTTGTCCCAGCAGAGCGAGCCGGACACAAGGTCGGCATCGGTCAGCGGCAGCACGGTGCCGTCAGTCAGCGTCAGCGTGCCGGTCACCCGGTCGGTGCGCACCGGCGCGCAGACCGCCGTTTGGTAAGCAGTAGATGTGGGATACACAGTGGCTCCTTTCGGGTCAATATTCAATCAAATTCATCGTAACCTCCCACACCCCCTGACCGCTGCGGGCGGCTTTCAGGTCGGCGGTGCGGTCGCCTGCGTACATCTGCGCGGTGCGCATCGTGCCGAAAAAATAGCGCACCTCAAACTTGTCGGCGGCGGTGGCGGTCAGCACCTGTGCGCACTGCTCGGTGGAGAGCGCCGCCCACGAAACACTCAGCTTCGCCACCCCGGCGCGCACCCGCTGGCGCACCAAAAGTCCATCCTCGGTGCGGGCGGTGTCCTCGCTGTCCAAGTCGGAAAGCTGCACGCGGTAGCTGTTCGGCGCGGGCAGAGCTGTACCGTTTACGGTTAAAATTTCCATCGCTTACCTCCCGCCGCTGCGCACGGCACGGCGGCGCTGGCTGCCCGCGATCACGGTGTCCAGCAGTTCCTCGCCGATGTAAATGTTGATGGGCTGCTCGCCGCCGCCTGCAAAGCCGGTCAGCACCTCCGCCACCGCCTGCTTGATGGTATCCAGCGGGGCTTCGATGTTGGTGCCGCTGGTCTGGTCGCCCAGCATCGCCAAAAAGCGGCGGTTCGCCGGTATCACCGCCCCGCCCGCCAAGGCAGGCACAGGCAGGTCGGGTACGGCGGCAAAGGGCTGCACAGACGCCCTGCCACCGCTGAACACCGCCCCCACCCGGCTGCCGATGCCGCCGATGGTCGAAACGATATTCTGCACAATGCTGCGCAGCCCCGCAAACATTGCCTGCACGGCAGCCACGGCGGCGGATGCGGCATTTTGTACCATAGCTACGATCTTTTGCCAGACAGTTCCGACCATCGCCGCCATCGCGTTCCACGCGGCATTCCACTGCCCCGCCAGCACGCCGCTGACAAAATCCGCCAGCCCCTGCAGCACCGTCAGGGCGATGTTCACACAGTCCGCCACCGCGCCCACAAACCCGGCAGCCGCCGTGGCAAGCCCGGTAAACACCAGCCCCAGCCCGGGTCCGAAGGTCGCCGCCGCCCATTGCAGCAGCGGTGCCAGCACGGTGTTCCACAGGTTCAGCAAAAGGTTTGCCACCGCGCCCAGCGTCAGCGCCAGCTGCTGCCACAGCGGCTGCAAATGCTGCTGCCACAGCGCGGCAAGCAGCCCGCCGCAGTTTTGCAAAAAGGGCTGCAGCGTTTCGTCCCACAGGGTCTGCAGCAGCGCCCCGACCCCCTGCACCGCGGTTTGCAGCCCCGCCGTGATGGCGGGCGCGTACACCTGCCAGCTTTCGGCAAAGGTGCGGCACAGCGTGTCCCACGCAGTGCCAAGCGGGGCAAGCAGGCTGCGGATATGGGCGAAAAATCCATCCCACTGCGCACGCAGCTGCTGCAGCGCCAGCTGCCACGGGCTGAGCGTTTCGGCGGGGTCGGTCTTGGCGGTTTTGGCTCGGCTGCTGCTCCCTTTTTTGGTGGCGGTGCCGCCGCTTTGCAGGCGGTTGATCTCATCAAAGGCTGCCAGACTTTTCTGCGCCTGCCGCGCCGTTTTTTGCAGCCCCGTGCGCAGGTCCGCCAGCACGCGCTTTGTCTGGCTGCCCGCCGTACCCACGCCCTGCAGCGCCGCGGTCAGCCCCTGCAGGGCTGTGTGCATTTTGGCGGTGGGGGCAGCGGTGCTTAACGTTTTTTCCAAGGTCAGGTTTTTTGGCATACACCCTCCGTTTCTCCTTTTAAAAGTGCGAGCAGGCGTTGTTTTTCAGTGTCCGCTTCGGCAGCATCCGGGCGGCGCAGCTCCACGGCGGCGCGGTGGGTGCGGTAAAATTCCAGCTCCCACGCTTCCAGCCGTTTGCCCCGGCGCAGCTTGTCGCGGATGGCCACCACCGTGGCAAAGCTGCCCTGCCCGATGGCGTCAAAGCACGCCAGAAAGCTCCACCAGTGCAGGTACGGCAGGCTGCGCACATCGCACCCCGCTGCCTGCCGGATGCCCGCCGCGATCAGCGGTGCGTCCTGCTGCCAGTCCATCAGCTGCGGGGTGCCGGGCTGCGGTTCGGGACGTCCCGCCAGCAAAAATTCCTGCAAAAAGGTCGTCGCCGCGCCCCACAGGGCGGCGGGCATGGCGGCAAAGCCGGGGTAAAACAGCCGCATCGCAATGTACCAGCGCTCCTCCGGCTTCAGCTGCGGGTCCGCCCCGCCCGAAAGCCAGCGCAGCACTTCCAAAATATCGCGGTAATCCGTGTGGATTTCATACTCCTGCCCGTCCAGCACGGCGCAGCGGGGCAGCGTCCACGCCCCGGTCAACGGCTTTGCCGCTGCGCACGCGCGGCATCGGCCTCGGCGGCGGCAGCCTCCGCCACCGCCTGCAGGTGCTGCTCTGCCCCGGCTTGCAGCACGGGGGTCAGCGCTTCCAGCAGGTTTTGCACAACGCGCTTGCCGTTTTGCCCCACCGCCGCCAGACTGACCCCTTCCAGCAGGGTATCAAAGTCATTGTGCGCACCGAAAATCTCGGTCAGCAGGGCTTTGATCTTGCCGTCATACTCCGCCAGCAGCGCCAGCCCCTCGGCGTCATCGGCAGGGGTGCGGGCGGTCAGCTCGGCATCCAGCGCATCCAGCTGTGCGCCCAGCGCAAAAAAGCGGTGGTACAGGTTGGGGTCCGCCGGGTTAAAGCGCAAAACGCCCCGCCCGTTGACACAAAATTCCTGCATACCGGTATCAATGGTAAGGTTCTGCATCGTCCCTCTCCTCCTCTCAAAAAATCACGCTGCGGTGAAGGTTTTGGTCTTTACATCAAAGCTGCCCCGGGTCTTGACACCCGTGTAATGCACCACAAACGGGATCTGGTAGCCGGTGGTGTCGCCGCCGTAGCTGGTCACCTCGATGTAGCATTCCTCGCGCACGGCGGGGTAGGCGGTGCCGGTGACCTCGCCCCAGAGCTTGACCTCGACAATGTCGGTTTTCAGCTCGTCCAGCACAAGGTCGCCGTCGATGATCGCCTGCAGCTTTTCAAACAGGGGGTCGCCCTCCTGCGCGTAGTAGGGCTTGACCTCGCCCTGCTTCTGGTAGCTGTTGATGGTCACGCTGGTTTCGCCCAAGATGTTGGATTTCTTTTCCACATTGGCGCTCATTTCGGGGGAAAACTCCTCCAGATCGTCGCCCAAGCGGGTGTAGGCAGCTTCGCCGCCAAAACCGGCGTTCAGGTAATGCGCCATATATTTGCGTTGGATCTTCATACAAGTTCTCCTTTTTCCGTGTAAGCCACGGTGTAGTCCGCCCAAAGGCGGAGGGTGTAGCAGGCGGTGCCGCCCGCATCGGCGCGCTCCATACCGGCGTCGGCGGTGCGCAGGGCTTCGGTGTCGGTGTCGTAATTGCCGAAAACCGGCGCGGTGTGCGCGGCGCTTTGCGCTGCCAGCCAAGCCTGCAGGGTTTCCAGCCGCTGCGCGTTTTGCAGCGCGGCGTCGGCATCGCCGGACGGCAGCGGCAGGCACAGCCGCAAGACAAATTCGCTGCGGCGGCTTTGGCGGGTTTCGCCCCACAGGTTTTGCCGCGTTTCTTGTACGGCAGTCCCTTTGCCCCAAAGCCCCGCCGTAAAGGGGGCGGGCGGCAGCTGCTCTGCCGTAAGGGCGATACCCTGCATAGCGGGTGCGGTGCGCAAAAACGCGCACAGGGTTTGAAGAATGTTTGTGTTCACGATACTGCCTTTCTCACAAAAAATACGGTGTGCCGCTGCTTTTGCAGCCGTGCCGCCGCAGCGGCACACCGCTTGGTAACGTCCCCCCTGCCCTATCGGGTCAGGCTGTGCGCCCCGGTGCCGGTCCCCTGCCACCACGCGCCGACCTCGATATGGTGCAGCCTGCCGCGGTGCATCAGCGGCAAAATGTACTCGACCACCGCCGTCTGCGCCTTGCCCGGCACAAAGGCAGCAAACTGCTGCCAGTTCAGCGCGGCGCCCTCGCCGCGGCAAAGGCGGTCGCCGGGGTTCAGCGCGGCGCCGTCCCACACGGCGGCGGGGATCACCAGCAAAAACGAAGTTCCCAGCTTGTCGCCCTTGACATCGGGCTTTTGCCGCGTGCCGGTTTGCAGGTAGACGCCGCGCAGCACCCGCCGGGTCACCGTGTGGGCGGCGGGGTCGGCGTGGTACAGCGTCACGGTGTCGGCAAACAGCGGATTTTCAGCCATTCAGCCACCGTCCGATCCGCAGGTAGTACCCCGCTTCGTGGCGGTAATGGGCGGCGCGGTTGCTCAGCGTGGCGGCGCACAGCTCGGGCGGCTCGGCGTAGCTTTCGCTCACGCTGCCCACCGTCACCTTGGAAAACCCGCGCGCCTCGTCCTCCTGCTTAAACTCATACACCGCATCCGCGATGGCGCACAGTGCCATATTTTCGGCTTCCTCGGCGGTCAGACCCCTGCGGGGCTGCACGGCGTAGACCTCCTTGATGTAGGCAAGCTTGCCCTCGGCGCGGCGCATACAGGCGGCAAACTCCGCCTCGGGGATGTCCTCGCCCAGATAGTGGTCGCAATAGTATGCGTAATCCGGCATAGGCGCCCCCTTATTCCTTGAACTTGGCCAGCACCACCTTTGCCTCGTTGGAAAGCACCGCCACATAGAACTCATCGGCGGTAATTTCGGTGGTGCGGGTCTTGGGCTTGCGCTCGGTTTCGATGTTGACCTCACGCTTGCGGTAGATGGTCAGGGCGGGGATCTCGTCCTCGGTTTCGGGGTCCGCCTCCAGCTTGACGATGGGGCAGGCGTAGACGCCGTCCGTCAGCGGCACCTTTTTGCTGGGTACCAGGCGGCAGCCCGCGATCATACCGATTTCCCCGGTCAGCGCCACGCCGGGGTTGTACTTGTCGGCGCTGAGGAAGTCGGCGTTCTTGCGCAGCTGGGTGACCTGCTTGGGGTGGATGAACATCACCTTGTCGCTGCAGCCCATCTCCTCCTCAAACAGGTCCACAGCGTCCACAATGGCGTTGTAGCTGATGGGTGCCGCGCTGCCGTCATACACAAGGCTGGCAGTCTGCAAAGCATCCATACAGTCGTTGTCGATTTTGGCGGCAATCGCCAGTGCCAGCTGGGTGTTTGCCTCGCCCACGGGGTTGCCGTAGCCGGACAGCACGGCTTCATCGGTCAGACCGATGCCCTTCATCGCCTTTTTGATGGTCGCCTTGCGGGTGGAGGTGGTCATTTTTTCAATGGCGACCTCGCCGCCCTCGGCAACGTCGGCGGCATCGCCGATGTAGGTGTAGGCGGGTACGGTGATGGTGTCGCCCGGCACGCCCGCCAGCGTGTCGTCAATTTTGGCAAAGGGGGCAACGCGCAGCTTTTTGGGGATGCGGGCGCTGACCATATCAGCCATAACCTCGGGGTCGATCAGGTCGGACAGTTTGGTGTTGATATCAGCCATAGTACAATTCCTTTCGTTGTATCAATATTTTTTCATTTCACGGTAGGCTTCGGGGTTTTCGCGCTTTAAGGCAAGGCGCTCGCGGTAGCCCATGCGGTCCCACGCGGTGCGGTCGGGGTTCAGCGGCGCGGTGCCGGTGCCTGCGGCGTAGGGTGCGGGGGTTTCAGGTTTCGTCGGTTCCATTCGGGTTTCCTCCTTTCGGCAGATAGCGGCGGCGGATCGTTTCCAGCTCCGCCTCGGTTTCGTGCGGCAGGTCGTAGTACCACGCCAGCGCCAACTCGGGGCGCAGCATCCCCTTTTCGACCATCGTCTGCTGCTCCTGCCAGACGCGGGCGCGGTCATACAGCACGCCGTCGCCCCAATCCACGGTCAGCGGCGCGGCGGGGTGGGGGTCGTTGCCGTACAGGCTGCCCAGCACAGCGCACAGCTGCATCGCTTCGTCGGCGGCAGCCGCCCACGCGCCCTGCAATTCCCGCACGGTCACGTCATAGTCGGCGGCAGCGGCGGCAATTTCGGTGGCGGTGCGGGCTTCGCCGCTGCACTCCTGCTCGCTCAAAATGCCGCGCCGCAGCCCCAACAGGCTTTCGCAGCCGCGCAAAAGGTCCTGCTTGCGGTTCAAAAAGCTCTGCTCGCGCAGGGCGGGACTGTACACGGTCACCCCCACGTTGGCGGGGTCGTCGGGCAGACCGACAAACAGATCATCGCGCAGGGCGCGCTGCCCGGCGGCATCGGGGCGCAGCAGATCCTCCGACGCAAACACGCGGGACGCACCGTTGGCGAACTCGGTGTTCAGCTGGGCTTCCAGCCGCGCCAGCGCGTGCAGCAGCCCCGTTGCCGGGGCGTACAGGCTTACGGCATCGGCGCTGCCGTCCACACAGTTGACCAGCGGCATACGCAGCACCGCCAGCCCCACGCCCGGCACGCCGGGCAGTACCAGCTGCGGCACCAGGTCGGCGCAGGCGGGCAGGGTGTTCAGCGGCACACAGCGCCCCAGCGCCTGCCCGTTCAGCTCAAACAGCCGGGTTTCGATGGTCAGCCCGTCCGCACCGGCGGTGCGCCGCTCCAACAGGGCGTAGCGGCGGCTTTCCACCGACAAAATTTCCATTGTACCCACCGCCAGCAGCTGCCCGTGGGCATCGCGCGCCAGCGGCACATAGCAGTCGCGCCGCAGCGCCGCAAAGGCAAAGCCGGTCTTTTGGGGTACCGGCTTCAGCAGGCACTCGCCGCCGATCATCGCATATTGCAGCGCGGTCTTGGCAACACGGTCCAGCGCGGCAAGGCTTGCCTTGCGGGCGGGCGCGGTGTCGGCGGGCAGACGCGCCTCGTACTCGGCAAAAACGGTGCGGCACAACTTGCCCACGATCAACGCCGCCGGGCGCAGGGCGGTGTCCTCCTGCGGGCGGGGCGCGCCGTAGTACAAATCGAACCACTCCCGCACCGCCGTGCGCATTTTGGGCGTTGTGACATCATTTTTGCCGAAGGCTTGCTCTAAAAAGTTTTCCACAGAATCTCCTCTCACAGTTGTCAGCTGCCCCGGCGCCGCCAGATGCACTCCACCGCATAGCGCACGGCGTCAATGTGGTGGTTGTTCACGTCGGGGTAGCCGGGCAGCACCTCGCCGGTGCGGGGGTCGCGCTCGTACTCGTACTCGGCAAATTCGGCGGCGGTGGCGGGGCAGCGCGCCGGGTCAATGACGATGCCCGCCAGCCCCTGCAGCCACTTCATACTTTCGCGCACGCTGCCGGGTCCCTTTTGGGCGGCGCGGCAGGGCAGCCCGGCGGCGCGGTAGTCGGCGCAGGATTTCGGCTCGGCGGCGTCGGCGGTCAGGGGTCCGCCCTCGTCTCCGCCCACACCGCGCTCCAACAGCAGGCGGGCGGTGTCGCGGTTGGGGGTGCGCGTGCGGGTCAGCTCGTCAAAAATCACCAGCGTGCGGCGCGCCGCATCGTAGTATACGGCGTTGTACGCCCACGGGTCGGGGTACCAGCCCCAGTCCACCCCGTGGTAAAGCCGGTCAAAGGTTTCCAGCTCGGCGTCCGTCACCGTGCGCAGGGTCAGGTTGGCAAACACCGCCGCGCCGCTGCCCACCACCTCGCCGCCGTATTCGTGGCGGTAGGCGTCGGGGTTGACGGTTTTCAGATGCTCGGCATCCGCCCAAAAGCGCTCGCCCAGCCACGCGCGGGGCAGGTCGCGGTAGGTCGAATGATGCACCAGCTTGCCGTCGCGCGGCTGCAGGGCGTAGCGGTTTGCCCAGCTGCGCGCCATGGCGGGCGGGTTAAAGCTCTTAAAGGTCAGGCTGTATCCCCCGCCGCGCAGCAGACTTTGCTCAACATTGCGCACCTCCTCGGCGCCGTCAAACTGGTCAAGCTCCTCGAACCAACAAAGCCCCACCGCCCCAAAGGGCAGCTTTAAGCTTTTGAGCTTGCCCGCGTCGTCCAGACCGAAGAACAAAATTTTCTGCCCGGTGGGCAGGTAGGTGCATTCCATCGGGCTGACGGTGCAGCGGAAATACGCCGCACAGCCCAGCGTCTGGATCGCCCACAAGATCTGGTTGTACACGCTGTTGCGCAGCGTGCCTGCCACCTTGCGCAGCACCACGGCGTGGCAATCCGGCGTGCGCAGCAGGCGGTAGACCAGCTCCAGCGAAACATAGCTGCTTTTGCCGGAGCCGCGCCCGCCCTTGGCGACGACCTCCTGCACGGTGCCGGCGCTGATGGCGCGGTGTACCGGCCAGAACACGGCGGGTATGATTTGTTTTAAGCGTACCTGCATTTCGGCGTTCCCCCTTATGGCAACACCGCACAATTCCCGCTGTATCGGCACTTAGAATTGTGCGGTATTGCCTTATTCCTCGTCCACAATGATCACCCCCTCGTCACAGGCTTTTTCGCCCAGACCCAGATGCTTGTACAGCATTTCCAGCGCGCGCAGCTTGTCCGCGGTTTTCACCGGGGGCGCTGCTTCCGCTGCCGGGTCGGCAAAGGCGATCTCAGCCAGCTCTGCCAGAACGTGTTCCGGCGTCAGGTCGCACACAAAGGCATCACTCTCCTTTTGGGTTGGCAATCAAAAACCGCGGGGGAGTTTTGTATCTCCCTCGCGGTTTTCGATGCTATCATTTTACTACTTTAGGTTGTATTTTGCAATGAAGAAACCCTGAAATTTTGCTGAAATTCTACTGAAGAAAGGCTGAAATCCAACTGAAATCTAGTGTACATTTTCCGGTTCCAGCTTTTGCAGCCCCATGCGGTGCAGCTGGTAGACGCGGCGCTCGACCAGCCCCATCTCGTCCGCGATCTCGGCGTAGCTCTGCCCGTCCACATAGCGGCGGCGCAGCACCTCGCGCGCAGTCAGGTTCGGCACGGCAGAAATGGCACGCGCCACCTTGCAGCGGATGCCCATACAGGCTTCAATCTGGCTGTCCAGCTGGGCGCGGGCGGCATCCAGCCGCTCAACCGCGCGGGATAAACGGTCGGGGTTGGGACCCGCGCCGGGCATACCGGTCAGGCGGGTGGTCATACGCTGGGCATCGCTGCTCAGGCTTTGCACCTCCTCCTCCAAAAAACGTTCCTGGTCCAAGGCGGTGCGGTACTGCATCAGCCACCGGCTTTTTTCTTTATCGGTCATCTTCTCCTCCTGTTGCCTTGCCCCGCCGAAAAACGGCGGGTATCGTTCGTAAAGTACCCGGGGATTTGTTGGTTCTTTTTTATATTACATTAACAACCTATGGTTGTCAATGTGCATTTTTCATAATTTTATCCCGCAAAGTTTTACCGTACAATAACCGGGTCTGCAAAGCGCAAAAAAGCCGCCCCGCAAAATGCGGGGCGGCTGCTGATGAAAACTTAGTTCGTTTCGCCGGAAATTTCCTTGATGGCGGAAACCGTGGCGGCGAGGTTCTGCATATCGCTGGGTACGATCAGCTTGGTGGCCTTGCCGTCGGCGACCTTTTCCATCGCCTCCATGCTGCGCAGTGCCAGATAGTTGTGGTTGGGGTTTGCCTCGTTGATCATACGGATGGCGTCCGCTTGGGCTTTCTGCACGGTCAGCAGAGCTTCGGCTTCGCCCTCTGCCTCGCGGATGCGCTGCTGCTTGACAGCCTCGGCGCGCAGGATGGCGGATTCCTTTTCGCCCTCGGCGCGGGTGATGGCTGCCTGCTTTTCGCCCTCTGCCAGCAGGATGGAGGCACGCTTTTCGCGGTCAGCCTTCATCTGCTTTTCCATCGCCTGGCGGATCTCCACGGGGGGTTCGATGTTTTTCAGCTCCACGCGGTTGACTTTGATGCCCCAGCGGTCGGTGGCTTCGTCAAGGCTGGCGGTGATTTTGGTGTTGATGAGGTCGCGGCTGGTCAGCGTTTCGTCCAGCGTCATCGAGCCGATGATGTCGCGCAGCGTGGTGGCGGACAGGTTTTCGATCGCCTGAATGGGGCGGTTGACGCCGTAGGTGTACATTTTGGCGTCAAACACCTGGAAGAACACGACGGTGTCGATCATCATCGTGACGTTGTCACGGGTGATGACAGGCTGCGGGGGGAAGTCAGCGGCTTCCTCTTTTAAGGAAACACGGCGGGAAACGCGCTCGACAAAGGGGGTGCGCAGATGCAGACCCGCGCCCCAAGTGTCCTTGTAGACGCCCAGCCACTCGGTGACGTAGGCGTTCGCCTGCGGCACAATGACGATGCAGCGCACCAGAAGAATCAGGATGACAACCAAGAGAATGGCAATGGCCAGCAGCATAATAGACCCTCCTATTTTTTGTTATACCGTTGTTTTTTCAGTGACCGGGCTGACGATAAGTACCGCGCCGTCCACAGCGTTTACCACAATGCGCGAATCGGGGGCAAGGGTGACGCCGGCTTTTGCCTGCCAGTCCAGCCCATCGACGCGCACGCGCCCGGGCAGACCCGGCTCAATGGCGGTAAGCACAACGCCCTGCTTGCCGATGGTCAGCGGCGAGCCGTTGGTGACGGGCGGCTGATGCTCCTTGCGGTGCTTTGCGAAGGAAGGCACCATAACCCCCAGCGCCACCGCCGAAACGATGGCGAACACCAGCAGCTGCAGCCCCAGCGAAACCGAGAAAAAGCTGACCACCATAGCCGCCGCGGCGCCGATGGCAAACCACACGGACACCAGCGCGGTGGTTGCCGCCTCGACCGCGACAAACAACACGATCGCCACCAGCCACAAAATTGTATCCCACCACATAGACAAACGCCTCCTTTGCGGGATGAATTCAGGTTCTTGTCAACATTGTATCGTTTTTTATTTTGCGTGTCAATACAGGGAAATGTAAAAAATCTGCGCAAAAAGCAGGGGCGAGGAAGCCCCTGCCTAGAGTTAAGAGTGGAGAGTGGAGAGTTAAGATTTGGTGTGTCCGCTGCGCGGACACGTTTTATACGGGCAAAAGCCTTCCCCCTTTGGGGGAAGGTGGCGCGGAACGCGCCGGATGAGGGGGAAATGTCCGGTAGTTGCCCCCTCATCAGTCACCTGCGGTGA
>CAKTAS010000032.1:0-16209 GCA_934529095.1 uncultured Gemmiger sp.
CAGAAGTTAAGCTCACTTGTGCCGAAGATAGTTGGCTGGAGACGGCCTGTGAAAATAGGTAGATGCCGGCTTCTCTTACAAAGAACAGCCTCCGGGCCGAGCGCAAGGCCCGGCTCGGAGATTGTTTATATGCACCATTAGCTCAGTTGGTAGAGCAACTGACTCTTAATCAGTGGGTCCTGGGTTCGAGTCCCCGATGGTGCACCAAAGCAGACACCTCGCAAGAAGTTGCGGGGTGTTTTTTTGTTGCAATTTCCCGGGACGCTGCGGGTCGGTGCACCATCGGGGACGAGAACAGCCCGCGCCCTAAAAACGCCCCAGTGGGGCGTTTTTAGGGCGCGGGAGAGTCCCGAACAGAGTGCACCAAAGCACAGCCTTACGGAAAACGTAGGGCTGTTTTTTTATTGCGATTTCCCGGGACACTGTGAACAGGTGCACCATCGGGGACGAAATCGCCCCGGAGGGGCAAAATAAATAATAGATAATAGATAATAAATAATAAATATGGAGTGCGCGTCGCGCGCGCACATTTATACGATGGGATGCGGGAGGGAAGATTAAGGTTGGTGCAAGTGGTTTCTACCCGCAGTTTGTGTTGTCGGTATCAATTAACAGAAATATAATTGAATTGAAATGATGCGTGTGATAGAATGACATCGAGGTGATACGATATGAAGAATACGAGGACAAAAATCCAGTTGCTCATTCTTGCAGTGACAGTGATTCTTAGCATTGTTGCCTTTATGTATTTGCCAGATGTAGCAGCTGTGCAATGGAACAGTGCGGGGGCAACAAACTATTTGCCGAAGATATGGGCGGTGGTAATTCCGCCTGTCAGTAGTCTTATAGCGATTATATTTTGGAATGGATATTCTGATTTTTACAATGCAAATTCGTCTAAAAGTGGAGATAATGCAGCATTAACATTTATTAAAAAGGCGGCAATTTACATTTTCGCGGCTTTTTCATGTGTCGGAATTGGTGCGAATATCGCTATGATGCTATTGAACTAAGCAAGTTCCATTGAGATGAAAAGATGCAGATGCAGCCCGGATGCACAAAAGTGTTCGGGTTTCCTCCCGCATTGTGCATCAAGGTACAGCCTTACGGAAAACGTAAGGCTGTTTTTTTGTTGCAATTTCTCGGGACACTGCGAACGGGTGCACCATCGGGGACGAAATTGCCCCTGCGGGGCAATTTAAATAATAGATAATAAATAATAGATAATAAATAGGGAGTGCGCGCCGCGCGCGCACATTTTTATTATAGTGCGGTGTAGGGCGGGGTGACCCCACCCCGCCAAGGAAATGGGCGGCAACCGCAAATTTGCCCCTCATCAGTCACCTGCGGTGACAGCTTCCCCCCCAAGGGGAAGCCTTTCGGGTGGGTTACCCGGTAGGTTGGCGTTGGCGGAAAACAGCAAGGAGGGGTCGAGACCCCTCCCTACAAATGACCGGAAGGTGAGTAATAATTGAGGAAAATGCGAATTTCCGGCAGGTTTGTAGGGAACGGTCTTGACCGTTCCGTGCGGTTTACCCGATAGTTCGTAATATCCGAGCGGCTGCGGCGGGCGGCATATATGCCGCCCCTACGGAGTACCCGTAATATTCGTTATAACATACGGTTGCGGGCGGGGCAATGCCCCGCCCCTACAGGGTGGTGATTTTTATTGTCCCGCAGCGTTAATGGTTGAAGCCCTTGCCGAAAACCTCGGTCGTGCTGAGCATCGTCATAAAGGCGTTCAGGTTTTTGTCGTGGATATGCTCCTGCAGGCTGTCCGCCTCGCGCTGGGTCAGCGTGGTGAAAATCATAAAATGCGGCTTGTCGGTGTAGGCGCCGTTGCAGGGAGTATAGGTCGCGCCGCGGTGCAGGTTTTTCATAATATACTCGCAGACGGCGTCCTTGTCGTCGCAGACGATCAGAATCGACTTGCACATCTTGATGCGTTCCAGCACCTCGTCGATGACCAGCGACTTGACCGCCAGACCCACAAAGGAGTACAGCGCCGTGTACAGGTCAAACACGAAGCACGCCGCCACGACCATGAACAGGTCGGTCAAGAACAGCGCCGCCGCAATGTTGTGCAGGTGGGTGTATTTTTCGACAATCAGGGCGATGACATCGGTGCCGCCGCTGGACGCACCTACGTTGAAAAGCAGCGCCGATGCGATGGCGGGCAGCGCGATGGCAAACACCAGATCGAGCATGGGCTGGTCGGAGAGGGGACCGTCGATGGGGACGAATTTTTCCAGCAGCATCAGCTCAAACGAGAGCAGCACCGAGGCGTACCCCGTGGTGATGGCAAAACTCTTGCCCAAAAAGACAAGCCCGACGACGAGCAAAATGATGTTTGCCGCCGACGAAAAGGCGCTGGCCGAGATGGGCGTCAGCTTGGCGACCAGTGCCGCCGTACCCGTTACGCCGCCGAAAACAAAGTTGTTGGGGAATTTAAAAAAGTAGACGCCGATCGCCATAATGGTGATACTCAGCGTGATAACTGCCGCTTGTTTGGTGATTTCCTGCCATTTTTCGTTCATGGTTGTGCCGATTCCTTCCTGTAAGTGCTACAGGGATTATAGCACAACCGGCGCGGTTTGCAAAGGGGGGAAAGCAAAGGGAGCGGCATATAATGCCGCTCCCTTTGCAGAGTTTAGAGTGGAGAGTTGAGAGTTTAGATTTGGTGTGTCCGCGATGCGGACACGGGTTTAATTGTGGGGTGCGAATGCCTTCCCCCTTTGGGGGAAGGTGGCGCGGAACGCGCCGGATGAGGGGAAAATGTCCGGAAGTTGCCCCCTCCGGTAGGTTGGGCGATGCCGCAAAACAGCAAGGAGGGGTCAAGACCCCTCCCTGCAAATAACCCGGTAAATAGCGGTTTCCGTTAGGTCGCGGGCGGGGCATGCCCCGCCCCTACCGCGCAATGATTTTTTCAATTTCACCCCCACCTATACAAAAAGTGCCCGCACAGCGGGCACACCTTATTTATTATCTATTATCTTTTATCTATTATCTATAGAGTATTTATATTTCCACTTCCAGCCCGAACTCCTGCGGGCGGAAACGGGGGCAGACGTTTTCGGCGGTGCAGATCACCGAGGCCGCCAATCGGCTGCCGATCTCGCAGGATTCGCGCATCGTCTTGCCGTAGGTCTGCCCGATGACCACGCCCGCAAAAAAGGCGTCGCCCGCGCCGGTCGTGTCCTTGACGTCCACCGTCTTGGCGGGTACCACGCCGCACTCGCCGTCGGCGCAGGCGTACACGGCGCCCTGCCCGCCCATCGTCACCACCATGCAGGGGATGTTGGCGCTGCGCACGTTGGCTGCCAGCACACGGCACATTTCCTCGGGGGAAAGCTGCGCATAATTGTCCGAGAAAAGCAGCCCCGCCTCCTGCTGGTTGCAGACAAAACAATCGATCTGCTGTAGAAAATCGCGGCGTTTCATTGCAATGCTCATATTGGAAACCGCCGCAAACACCTTTTTGCCGTACTTTTGGGCGTAGTGCAGCGTCTGTTTGACGGTTTCTTTTTCGATGTCGATCTCCAGCGCGATGCTGTCGCAGTCGGCAAAAATTTCGTCGCCCTCCTCCTGCAAAAGCGCGATCAGCGGGGTGGTGTCCGGGCGCTTGGAGATGGCGGCGCAGACGTCGCCGTGGTTGTCAAAAATGGCAAGCCATGTTCCCATACCGTCCGGCACGGTGCGGATGTACTGTGTGTTGACCTTATGTGCTTCCAGCTTGCGGATGACGTCCCGCCCGGTGCCGCTGTCGTCCACAAGGCTGACGAAGGTGGGGCGCAGCTCCACATTGGCGATATCCTCGACCACGTTGCGGCTTACGCCGCCGTGAACCTGCTCGACCCGCCCGGCGTTGCGCCCGCCGGGTATGTAGGTGGACAGCGGATACCCCTTGATATCCACAAAAACAGCGCCGATGACAACGATTCCCATACCAGATTCCTTTCGTGTGTGCAGATGATACACAAATTATACCGGATTTTTGCCGTTTGCGCAAGGGTGGGGGAGTGGCGGCAATTTTACGGGTTGGCTTGTAGGGGCGGCATATACGCCGCCCGTTGCAGCCGTCCCGGTAAATCAACCTAACGGGTAAACGCCACGGGCGAGCAATGCTCGCCCCTACAGATGCGGAAGCATCCTTCCAATAAAACCGTGTCCGCAAAGCGGACACACCGCATCTCCACTCTTAACTCTCCACTCTCAACTCTGTGCTCTGGTTTGCAGCCAATACTCCCCCATGCTGGCGCCGGGGCGTCCGGTGCATTCGTCGCAAAGGTAGTCGGCAAGCCCGGCGTCGGCGGGGTTCCACGCAAGGGCCAGGGCTTCGGTTTCAAATTCCACCTCGGCGTACCAAAAGCCGGTGGCGGCGTTGGGGTCCACGCAGTTGACCTCCAAGGTCAGCCCGCCGGGCAGGGCGTAGCCACGGCGCTCCTTGCGGATCAGCGGCTTGCCGATCAGATGCTCCAGCTTGGCGAACAGCTCGGCGTCGATCTCGGTTTCGATTTCCTCACGGCTGAGGGTGCCGCTGCCCTTAAAGCACAGCACCAGCGCGGTCTTGCCGCCCTGCAGGGCTTCGCGCCGGATGCGCACGGTGGGGCGCACGCTGATATAGCCCTGATCCATCTGATACTGCGAGGTTTGGGGCAGGTTTTCGGGCCAGCCGGTGACAAACCATTTGCGTTCGATTTCCATAGAATAATCTCCTGTTCGCCCGCCCCGCAGGGGAGCGGATTTTTTAAATCATAAAGAAGAAATAATAAATAAGGTGGGGTTTGCTCCCCTTGGTCGCAAACCGAAAAGGGGTGCGCCGTTCATTCAAAATGTTTCGCCGCGGGCGAAACTCCAAATCTATTATCTTTTATCTTTTATCTATTATCTCTTATTTCCCCCAGTATACCACACTCCCCCGCCTTGCACCATACAATTCCCCTAATTTTTGGCGCAAAAATCGGCGATAATTTAGCGTTTCGCCAGTTGCATTTTGCCCGCACTGCCCGTATAATAGAAGCATAACAGCAAGGGCGCTGCGAATGTGTTTTCGCAGCGCCCTTTTTCACTAAGCCCCCCAGAATTGAGCAGTGAAGGAGTAAGAAGTATGGCAGCAACTGTTATGGAACTCTACGGCAGCAAGGTTTTTAACGAGCATGAAATGCGTGAGCGTTTGCCCAGCTCGACCTACAAGAGCCTGAAGGCGACCATCGAAAAGGGTCAGCCTCTCGACCTGGAGGTCGCCAACGTCGTCGCCAGCGTGATGAAGCGCTGGGCGATCGAGCAGGGCGCCACCCACTACACCCACTGGTTCCAGCCGTTGACCGGCATCACCAGCGAAAAGCACGACGGCTTTGTCAGCCCTCAGCCGGACGGCACCGCCATTATGGAATTTTCCGGCAAAGAGCTGATCAAGGGCGAACCGGACGCTTCGTCCTTCCCGTCGGGCGGTCTGCGCGCCACCGCCGAGGCCCGCGGCTACACCGCGTGGGACCCCACCAGCTACGCCTTTGTCAAGGACGACACGCTGTGCATCCCCACGGCGTTCTGCTCCTACACCGGCGAAGCGCTGGACAAAAAGACCCCGCTGCTGCGCTCGATGCAGGCAATTTCCGACCAGGCGTGCAAGGTGCTGCATCTGTTCGGCAAGGATGTTGAGCGCGTGGCGACTACCGTCGGTCCCGAGCAGGAATACTTCCTCATCAAAAAAGAGGACTACGACAAGCGCCTCGATCTGGTTCTGACCGGTCGCACGCTGTTCGGCTCTGCCCCGTCCAAGGGTCAGGAGCTGGAGGAGCATTACTTCGGCACCATCCGCCCCATTGTTTCCGACTTTATGAAGGAGCTGGACGAGGAGCTGTGGAAGCTGGGCATCCCCGCCAAGACCAAGCACAACGAGGTTGCGCCCTGCCAGCATGAGCTTGCCCCCATCTACGACACCACCAACGTTGCCATCGACCACAACCTGCTGACGATGGAAATGATGAAAAAGATCGCCGCTAAGCACGGTCTGGTCTGCCTGCTGCACGAAAAGCCTTTTGAGGGCGTCAACGGCAGCGGCAAGCACAACAACTGGTCGCTCGGCACCTCCAGTGAGAACCTGCTGGATCCCGGCGACACCCCCATGGAAAACCTGCAGTTTATGGTGTTCCTGACCGCCGTCATCAAGGCCGTGGACGAGTACGCCGACCTGCTGCGCACCAGCGTAGCAACTCCCGGCAACGACCACCGTCTGGGCGCCAACGAGGCACCCCCGGCGATCATCTCCATCTTTGTGGGCGAGGAGCTGGAAGCGGTCATCGACGCCATCTGCTCCGACTCCCCCTATGCCGGTCCCGTCAAGATGAAGATGGACCTCGGCGTGGATGTCCTGCCTAAGTTCAGCAAGGACACCACCGACCGCAACCGCACCTCTCCCTTCGCCTTCACCGGCAACAAGTTTGAGTTCCGTATGCCCGGCTCTGCCGAGAACCTGTCGGACTGCAACACCATCCTGAACGCCGCCGTCGCCAAGGCATTGAAGGACTTTGTGGCTGCCACCAGCGATGCCGCCGACTTTGAGTGCGCCGCCGCCGCGTGGGTCAAGAAAACGCTGACCGAGCATCGCCGCGTTATCTTCAACGGCAACGGCTACACCGAGGCTTGGGAAGCCGAGGCAGAGCGCCGCGGTCTGCCCAATCGCAAGAACACCCCCGACGCGATGATTGCCCTGAAAGAGGAAAAGAACATCGCCCTGATGGAGGAATTTGGTGTTCTGACCAAGACCGAGATGCTCAGCCGCCACGAGGTCGAGATGGAGCATTACGCCAAGGTTATCAACATTGAAGCCCGCACGATGCTGAAAATCGCCAACAAGCAGCTGATCCCCGCCGCTACCGCCTATATGGGCGAGCTTGCCGGCAGTGCCGCCGCCAAGGCTGCCGCCGTGGAGGGCATTTCCACCAAGGCAGAAACCAAGGTGCTGACCGCCCTGAGCAAGTACACCGACGAGATGTCCGACGCCGCCGACACGCTGAAGGCTGTCACCGACGCCGCCAGCGCCCTGACTGACGAGAGCGCCAAAGCGCACGCCTTCCACGATGAAGTCGTACCCGCCATGGCTGCCCTGCGCGCCGCCGCCGACCTGGCCGAAGAGCTGGTTGACGAGGATTACTGGCCGCTGCCCTGCTACAGCCGTATGCTGTTCTACACCGAGTAAGCGGACACAATTTTACCATTCTCCTTTTCCTATTTTCTTACACCACCCAAAAGGCTCACCTGCAACGGTGAGCCTTTTGGGTATACGGGGGTAAACGCATTATGGCTTCCCCCTTTTGGGGAAGCTGTCACCAAAGGTGACTGATGAGGGGACAACTCCTGGACATTTCCCCCTCATCCGGCGCGTTCCGCGCCACCTTCCCCCAAGGGGGAAGGCTTTCCCCCGGCGGGGTGGGGTCACCCCGCCCTACGGGGCAATAAAAATACATCGCGCGGTAGGGGCGGGGCAAGCCCCGCCCGCGATTTTGCGGCAACGCCCCACCCACGGGTAAACGCATATATGGCTTCCCCCTCTGGGGGAAGCTGTCACCGCAGGTGACTGATGAGGGGGCAACTACCGGACATTTCCCCTCATCCGGCGCGCAAGCGCGCCACCTTCTCCCTTGGGGAGAAGGCTTTCCCCGCGTCGCAATTTTGCGTTTGCCTCCCGTTGCAATCCCACCGCAAATGCGATACAATAACAACAACATAATTTTCACCCGCACCTAATCAAAACTCTCAACTCTCCACTCTGTGATTTACAGGAGGTTCCTATGAAGCGTACCGCGCAGGATATCCTCAACTTTGTCGAGGATAACGACGTCAAATTTGCCAAGCTCACCTTCTGCGATATTTTCGGCAACCAAAAAAACTTGTCGCTGTTCGCCAGCGAGCTGCCCCGCGCCTTCGAGCAGGGCATCTGCTTTGACGGCTCCTCCATCGCCGGGTTTCTCAACGTCGAGGAAAGCGACCTTGTGCTGCGCCCCGACCCCGACACCGCCACCGTACTGCCGTGGCGTCCCGCTGAGGGGCGCGTCATCCGGATGTACTGCGACATCACCCTGCCCGACGGCCGCCCGTTTGAGGGCAACTGCCGCGGCTACCTGCAATCGGTCGTCAAGCGCGCCAAGGCGCGCGGTCTGACCTGCAACGTCGGCTGCGAGTGCGAGTTCTACCTGTTTGAAACCGACGAACACGGCGAACCCACCCAGACCCCGCTGGACCGGGGCGGCTACTTTGACATCCCCCCGCTGGACAAGGGCGAAAACCTGCGCCGCGAAATCTGCTTTGCCATCGAGGAAATGGGTCTGCACCCCGAACACAGCCACCACGAAAGCGGTCCGGGTCAGAACGAGGTCTGCTTTCTGTACGCCGACGCGCAGCGCTCCGCCGACAACCTCAACACCTTCAAAAGCACGGTCAAGGCGATCGCCGCACGCAACGGTCTGTTTGCCAGCTTTATGCCCAAGCCCCTGGCGGACAAACCCGGCAGCGGGCTGCACGTCAACGTTTCGCTGCTGCGCGACGGCAAAAACCTGTTTGACGGCTTTACTGCCGACAGCGAAGCCGGGCATTTTGTGGCGGGCGTTCTCGCCCACGCGCGGGAGCTGACGGCGTTCTGCAACCCGGTCCCCAACTCCTACGCGCGGCTGGGCGCCAACGAAGCCCCGCTGTACATCAGCTGGAGCCGCCAGAACCGCAGCCAGCTGGTGCGCCTGCCCAGCGCCGCCGGCGATCTGTGCCGCGTAGAGCTGCGCGCGCCCGACCCGGCAGGCAACCCGTATCTGGTCATCGGGCTGATTCTGGCAGCCGGGCTGGACGGCATTGACCGCAGCCTGCCCCTGCCCGACGCCGTAAACCGCAACCTGTTCCGCCCCGGCGCAGCGCAAGGGCTGGAAAACCTGCCCCGCACCCTGCGCGAAGCGATCACCGTAGCCGCGCAGAGCGATTTTATCAGCCGCGAGCTGCCCACCGCGCTGCAAAGCAAGTATTTTGCCTACCAAAGCCAGCTTTGCCACGACTTTGAAGCTGCCGCCGACCCCGCCGCGTGGGAGTACCAAAACGCATTTTTGATTCTGTGACCCGCCGCAGCCGAAAGGGGGAATGTCCGTGGCAAACGCGCTGATCGTGTCGGCAGGCACCAACGCCAACGAATACCTTGCCCGGCACATTGCCGAGCTGGGGTACACCCGCCCTGCCTTTGCGGCAAGCGGCGGCGAAGCACGCCGCCGGATGGACGCCAAGGATTTTGAGGTGATCATCATCAACACGCCCCTGCCCGACGAGTTCGGTCACGAGCTGGGTATGGACGCTGTGCAAAAAACCGACGCCGGGGTCATTCTGCTGGCAAAAACCGCCACCGCCGAGCAGATCTCCGACAAATTGCAGGACTACGGCGTGCTGGTTTTGGGCAAGCCGTTCACCGCCGCGCAATTCCGGCAGGCGGTGCAGATGGCTGCCGGGATCTTCCGGCGGCTGGCGCTTGTGCGCGCCGAAAACGCCAAGCTGCAGGATAAGCTGACGCAGCTGCGTCTGGTGGACCGCGCGAAGTGCTTCCTGATCGAAAAGCGCGGTATGACCGAAGCCGAAGCGCACCGCCTGATCGAAAAGACCGCCATGGACACCCGCAAAAGCCGCGGCGAGGTGGCGGAGGATATTCTGGATGCTGAAGTGTAATGTGGCGGTATAGATGGCTTCCCCCTTTGGGGGAAGCTGTCACCGCAGGTGACTGATGAGGGGGCAACTGCCGGACATTTCCCCCTCATCCGGCGCGTTCCGCGCCACCTTCCCCCCAAGGGGAAGGCTTTTCCGCGTGGTAATAAAAATACACCACCCGGTAGGGGCGGGGCATGCCCCGCCCGCGACCTAACGGAAGCCGCTATTTACTGGGTTATTTGTAGGGAGGGGTCTTGACCCCTCCCTGTTGTTTTACGGCAACCACCAATTTCCCCGGCGGGGCGGGGTCACCCCGCCCTACATCGCACTATATAAAAAAAGTGCCCGCGCGGCGGGCACACAAACTCTAAACTCTTAACTCTGCACTCTCAACTCTGCTCCTCGCGCACCATCACCGTCACCGAGGTCGGTGCCAATTCCAGCACATCGCGGTATTGCGGACCAAAGGGTACCGTGCCGGCGGTGCGGGCGTTGACCAGCGTGCGCCAGCGCCCGGCGGGCAGCGCCACCCATTGGCGGGTGCGCTCGGGGTTGTAGTACACCGCCAGCCGCCCACCCTGCGGCACAAAGCCGATCAGCCAGCCGGGCAGCGGCAGGATGTAGGCGGGCTGGGTCGTTGTGTCGCCGCTCAGTTCCGGATAGGCGCGGCGCAGCGCCAAAAGCCCGGCGTAATACTGCGTTAAATCGTAAAATTCCGGTGCGTAGGCGCGCTGCCAGTCCAAACGGTTGGTCGCCAGCGGACCGCGGTAGCTGTTGGGGTCGCCGTGCTTGGTGCGGGCAAATTCCTCGCCCGACTGCAAAAACGGCATACCACAGATCGTCAGGCAGATGCCCGCCGCCATACGGTTTTGCGCCAGCAGGTCGGGGTCGGGGGCGTCGTAGTCGGCGCGGCGCGCCACCGCCGCCAGCTTGTCCCACAGGGTGTAGTTGTCGTGCGCCGAAACATACTGCACCACCTGCATCGCGCGTTTGGGGGCAAAGCCATGCTCGCCGCCGCGCCATGCGTTGGCAGCGTACAGCACGTTCAGCCCGCAGGGGGGCGCACCGTTCACATAGCCCGCACTGCCTGCGTCAAAGACGTTGCCTTTGATGCAATCCCGCGTATCATCGCAGAAAAACCCAATGCGGTCGCTCAGCTGCGGCAGGGCGCCCTTGTCGGCGGGGCGGGCGCCGCCCTCATAGTTGGTGCCGCCGCCCGTCCACGGCTCGCCGTACAATAAGATGCTTTGCCCGTCGGGCAGGGTGTCCAGCGCGGCGCGGATGGCGTTCATCGTGTCCGCGTCCTCCAGCGCCATCAAATCAAAGCGGAACCCGTCCAGATGGTAGGTTTTTGCCCAGTACAGCACCGAATCCACCAGATATTTGCGCACCATCGGGCGCTCGCTGGCAAGGTCGCAGCCGCAGCCGCTGCCGTTGGTCATACGTCCGTCGGGCGTGCGGCGGTTCCAGTAGCCGGGGACTGTGCGTTCCAGCCAGCTGTCGGAATGATAGGTGTGGTTGTACACAACGTCCATCACAACGCCCAGCCCCGCGCGGTGCAGCGCCGCCACCATGGCGCGCAGCTCCCGCACGCGCACCTCGCCGTGGTAGGGGTCGGTGGCAAAGCTGCCTTCGGGCGTGTTGTAGTTTAAGGGGTCGTAGCCCCAGTTGTAATCGCGCCCGGGGCAGGCTTCGTCCACGGTGGCGTAGTCAAAAATCGGCTGCAGCTGCACATGGCTGATGCCCAGCCGCCGCAGGTAGTTTAAGCAGGTGGGGTGGATGCCGTCGTCGTTCAGGGTGGTGTTTTCCGGCGTAAAGCCGAGATATTTTCCGCGCCACGCCGCGGGTACGCCGCTGTGTTCATCGGCAGAAAAATCCGCGGTATGCACCTCCCACACGGCGGTTTCGCCGGCGGGGATGCGGGGGCGGCGGTCGTTTTGCCAGCCCTCGGGGGCGGCGCGGTTTAAATCCAGCACCATGGCGCGGCGCCCGTTTACGCCGGTCGTGCGGGCGTAGGGGTCAACGGCATCGGCGGTGTGTCCGTCCGAAAATTGCAGGTGGTACAGGTAATACACCCCGTGGCAATCGCCGGGGCGGGTATACTGCCAGACCCCGCCGCTTTGGGTCATGGCGTGGCTGCCCAGATGCGCCGCGCCCGGCTCGTCGTCGGTACCGGCGGCAAAAAATTCTAGGCGCACCGCGGCGGCGGTGGGCGCCCACAGCTTAAAGGTGGTTTTTTCGGGCTGCCAGATTGCGCCAAGGTCGTCGCCGCCATAGTACGGCAGTTCGCAGGCTTGTTGCCAGTTCATAGTAAAGGCCCCTTACAGTGGTTTGTTGCCTCCATTGTAACAAAAACCGGATGACTTGTCAAAAAAATATGCCCGCCCAAAACCGGAAAAGCCGCCCAATCGGGCGGCTTTTTTGGGTGGGGGTTACAGGCTGATGCGGTCGATCTCCGCCAGCTCGTCGGGGGTAAAGGCGGTGTTCTGGGTCGCCTTGATGTTGTCCAAAATCTGCTCGCAGCGGGACGCGCCGATCAGCACGCTGGTAATTTCGGGCTGTGCCAGCAGCCACGCCAGCGCCATTTCGGCAAGCGTCTGCCCGCGGTTGGCGGCAAGGTCGTTCAGCGCGGCAACCTTGGCGAGGGTTTCGGGGGTGATCTTGCTTTCGTTCAAAAAGCGCCCGTCGGTGCGCACGCGGCTGTCGGCGGGGATGCCGTGCAGGTAGCGGTCGGTCAAAAGCCCCTGCGCCAGCGGGCTGAAGGTGATAATGCCCTTGCCCAGCGCGGCGGCGGCAGCTTTCAGCCCGTTTTGCTCGATGGTGCGGTCAAAAATGGAGTAGCGGTTTTGGTTGATGACGAACGGCACGCGCAGCTCCGCCAGCAGGGCGGTGGCTTTTTTCAGCGTTTCACCGTCATAATTGGATAAGCCAACGTACAGCGCCTTGCCGCTTTGCACAGCCGTGGCAAGCGCACCCATGGTTTCCTCCAGCGGGGTGTTGGGGTCCATGCGGTGGTGGTAGAAGATGTCCACATAGTCCAGCCCCATGCGCTGCAGGCTTTGGTCCAAGCTGGCAAGCAGGTATTTGCGGCTGCCCCAGTCGCCGTAGGGACCGTCCCACATCAGGTAGCCCGCCTTGGTGGAGATGATCAGTTCGTCACGGTAGGGGCGCAGGTCATCGCGCAGAATTTTGCCGAAGTTGCGTTCGGCGGCGCCCGGTTCGGGACCGTAGTTGTTGGCGAGGTCAAAGTGGGTGATGCCGTTGTCAAAGGCGGTGCGGCACATTTGGCGCATATTGGCGTATTGCGCGGTGTCGCCGAAATTGTGCCACAGACCCAGCGAAACGGCGGGCAGCTGCAGCCCGCTGTTGCCGCAGCGGCGGTACGGTAGGGCGGAGTAGCGGGAAGAGTTGGGTTGGTACATAGGGAACCTCCTTGAATAAATTTTGAGAGTGGAGAGTTAGGAGTTAGGAGTTAGAATAATATGTAATTTTTCGATAATTCGATACGTTTTTGGATTGTAGGGGCGAGCATTGCTCGCCCGCGGAGTTTACCCGTTAGTTTACGTTGCCGGGATGATTGCACGGGCGGTCAATGACCGCCCCTACAAGCCAAACCACAATATTCATTATAACATACGGTCGCGGGCGGGGCGTGCCCCGCGCCTCGGAAGTAGCGGCAGTTTTCTCTGGTTCTCTCTTTTGCTGTCAAAAGAGAGAACATATCGCAGCACACCGGGAAACAAACTACCCCTCCAAAAACGCACGAATTTCCTTTTCAACGGCGGCGACCTCCTCGGCAAAGGCGCGGGCAGAAACCCGCAGCGCACCGTGTCCCATTACAATAATTTGCTCTGCACCGTCACTGCTGACTACGCGGGTCCGATGCTCTTTCGCCAGCTCGTGGGTGGCGCGCTCGATGTACATATCGGCGGTTTCTGCTTCGCGGGTGTAGACCACATACAGGTTGTGGTGCTTTTCCACCTCGCGCGCGCCGCCGCTGACCCGGTACGCATCAAACACCAAGATAGGTATGCACTTTTTGTAGCCGGCATAGTTGCACAGGATGTCCATCAAGCGGCGGCGGGCGGCGTCCAGACTGCCGTCTGCCAGCTTGCGCAGCTCGTCCCACGCAAAAATCACGTTGTAGCCGTCCACCAGCAGATAGTCGGGTCCGGCGGGCGGCGCCTTGACGGGGGCAGAAACACCCGGTGACGTGTGCATAGCGGTGCGGGCTGCCTTTTGGGCGTCGCCGGGCTGACCACGCCGCTTGATTTTGCCGTAGGTGCGCTCAAAAATAGCGAGCAGCTCCTTGTCCTGCTCCAATGTGCCGCGGTAAACGTCGGCGCGGCGGCGGGCTTCGGCGGCGGTGGCTTCGGGGTCGGGCGCGGCGGGCGCATCCAACCGGCGGGACAACCCGCTGTCCAGATGGGCTTTGGCGGGGACTTCGTCCCACTTGACAAGATACCCGGCACCATGGGCGCAAAATACCGAGTCGGCGGGGTTTTCGGTGTCGGCGTCGGGGTCGTACCCGGCAGCGGCAAGCACCTCGGCGGCGTTGTGGCAGGCATCGTACCCGGCGGGCAGCACCGCCCAGCGCCCGCAGCCGTGGGTGTAGGCGGCGACCTCGCGGGCGTAGCCGCGCGCGGCGGCAACCGGCAGACGTCCGGTCAGGCGCACGGTGTCGCCCAGTGTTTCGGGCGCGGCAAAGCTGCCGCACATCCGCTGGATGTCCGCCATCGCGCGTCCCAAGGCGTCGGCGGGCAGCTCCAGCGTGAACTCGTACCACGGCTCCAGCAGCTGCACGGCGTTTTGGGCGGCGGCGGTGCGCAGCCCTTGGCGCACGGCGCGGTAGGTGGCTTGGCGGAAATCCCCGCCCTCGGTGTGTTTTAGGTGCGCGCGCCCGGCTGCCAGCGTGATTTTTACATCGGTCAGCGGCGCGCCCAGCAGCGTGCCGGGGTGGGTGCGCTCCGCCAGATGGGTCAGGATCAGCCGCTGCCAGTTTTCCGCCAAGGTGTCGGGCGGGCAGTCGGCAGCCAGCTGTACGCCGCTGCCGCGCGGCGCGGGTTCCAGCAAAAGATGCACCTCGGCGTAGTGGCGCAGCGGCTCGTAGTGACCGATGCCCTCGACGGCGGCGGTCAGCGTTTCTTTGTACAGAATGCCGCCCTCGCCAAAGGTGACCGCCAGCCCAAAGCGCTGCTGCAGCAGGTTTTGCAAAATTTCCAGCTGTACCTCGCCCATCAGCCGGACGTGGACCTCCGCCAGATCGTCGCGCCACGCAACGTGCAGCTGGGGGTCCTCCTGCTCCAAGGTGCGCAGGGCGCGCAGCAGGGTGTGCGGGTCGGCGGCGGGGCAATCGACACGGTAGTTCAGCACCGGCTCCAAAAGCGGCGCAGCTGCGTCGGATTCTGCACCAAGCCCCTGCCCGGGATGCGTGAGGGCGGGACCCGTCACGGCAACAACAGTGCCGGGCAGCGCCTCCGGCACAAGGCGGAATTTGCTGCCGCTGTACAGGCGCAGCGTGTCGGCTTTTTCGCCGCCGGGCAGCGTGTCCTTGACGTGCAGCACCCCGCCCGTGACCTTGACCCACGTCAGGCGGGCGGCGCCGTCCTCGCTGATTTTAAAGACGCGGGCGGCAAATTCATCAAAGGGGCGGGGCTGGCGGGTCAGCGTCTGCAGGGCGTGCAGCAGCGCGTCCAGCCCGTCAAACCGCAGCGCCGCGCCGAAAAACACCGGGAACACCTGCCGCCGCGCGATGGCGGTGCGCAGGGTTTCGGGGTCGGGTGTGCCGGAAAGCAGAATTTCGTTCATCAGGGGTTCGCTGCAGACGGCGAGGGCTTCCGGGTCGGGCGTGCGGGAAAAATCCACGCAGCCGTCCCCGAACCGCCCCTGCAATTCGCGCAGACGCAGCGCGGCGTCCGCGCCGGGCAAGTCCATTTTATTGACAAAAATAAACGTGGGTACGCGGTATCGGGCAAGCAGCTTCCACAGGGTTTCGGTGTGCGCCTGCACGCCCTCGCTGCCCGAAACGACCAGCACGGCGTAGTCCAGCACCTGCAGGGCGCGTTCCGCCTCGGCGGAAAAATCGACGTGACCGGGTGTGTCCAGCAGGGTCAGGGCGGTTTCCTCGGCAGAGTCGGCGGCGGGCAGGGTCAGCACCGCCTGCTTGGAAAATATCGTGATGCCGCGCGCGCGTTCCTGCGAGTCGGTGTCGAGAAAAGCGTCCTTGTGATCCACGCGCCCGGGTTTGCGCAGCACCCCGGCGCGGTAGAGCAGCCCCTCAGCGAGGGTGGTTTTGCCGCTGTCAACGTGTGCCAGCAGACCGATGACTAAGCGTTTCATAGAAATACCTTTTTAATAGATAAGAGATAAAAGATAAAAGATAATAAATAAGGTGTGTCCGCGATGCGGACACATTTTTATTCATTGCGATGTAGGGCGGGGTGACCCACCCCGCCGGGGAAATTGGCAATAAACGCAAAACGCCCGGAACGGTCAAGACCGTTCCCTACAAATAACCGGAAGGCAAGCAGTCATAAG
>CAKTAS010000033.1:0-15360 GCA_934529095.1 uncultured Gemmiger sp.
GATGACGGTGAGGTTCCACCTGTTCCCATTCCGAACACAGAAGTTAAGCTCACTTGTGCCGAAGATAGTTGGCTGGAGACGGCCTGTGAAAATAGGTAGATGCCGGCTTCTCTTTTTAATATGGCCCGTTGGTCAAGCGGTTAAGACAGCGGCCTCTCACGCCGTTAACGTGGGTTCGATTCCCGCACGGGTCACCAAAAAATTCCTCATCTTAGGATGAGGAATTTTTTTGTGCTTCCGTCCGAGGAATCGAACAGGGCGGCGCACCGCCGCTGTAAAACAAGAAAGGACACGCTATGCAGGTACAACAACTTTCGCGGCGGTATACCGTGCGGCGGCTGACGCCCGCCGATGCCAAGGCTGTGTTGGCGTTGGCGGCGCAGAATGAGATCTATTACCGCTATCATCCGCCGCTGCCCACGGTGCAGAGCATCACCGCGGATATGACCGCACTGCCGCCCGGCACAACGATGCAGGACAAATACTTTGTCGGCTTTTTTGAGGACGGTCGCCTTGTTGCCGTGATGGACTTGATTTTACACTACCCGCAGCCGGGTACGGCGTTTGTTGGGTGGCTGATCACCGACACAGCCGGGCAGGGCAGGGGACGTGGCTCCGCGCTGATGCAGGAATGCGAAGCGGCGCTGGCGGCACAGGGCTGCCGCAAAATGCGGCTGGCGGTGGACAAGGGCAACCCGCAAAGCGCCGCCTTCTGGCGCAAAAACGGCTATGTGTTCACCGGGCAGGAAATCCCCAACGAACACGGCGCGTATCTGCCGATGGAAAAGCCTTTGGTCTGATTGCCGACAGGGAATTTTGCAAAATATGGTTGCAGTTCCGCGATATGCGCTATATAATAGATATATATACCTTTGTTCCTGCGGGAACGGCTGACAGGATGCGCATAAAAGACGAGAGGACCTGCCGAAATGTTCAAGATCGATGTCAACGACTACTTAGAAAAAAGCGCAATGCGCAAGGCACGCTTTGGCGGCTACGAGCCGGACGATGTGCGCCGCGCGATGCGTGAGCTTTGCGCTGCCTACGAGCAAGCCTTGGCGGATGCCGAAAAACAACAGCAGGAAAGCCGCGCCGAGTCGGACGCGCTGCGCCGCCGTTGCCAGACCCTGCTGGGGCAGGCGCAGAGCCTGACCGCGCAAAATGCCACGCTGGCAGCCAAGGCGGACAAGCTGAACGGCGAGCAGATCGACTGGGAAACCCGCTACAACAAGGTGCAGGAGCGCAACCATTCCCTGAGCGACCAGGTCGCCGTGCTGCGCCTGAAAAACAACGACCTTGTGCGGGAAAACTCTGAGCTGGCAGAAAAAGCTGCCGATGCCGCCGCCGCACTGCGCATCAAGGGACGCGCGCACGACGACGCCCGCAAGCAGTTGGAGGAGGACCGCAACTCCATCATTGCCGGGGCGCATTATGACGGCGATGTCATCCGCCGCGAGGCAAAGGCGGAGGCGGACAGTGTGCTGCAGCACGCCGATGCCAAAGCCAAAGCCATTGAAAAGCTGGCGCGTGAACAGGCTGCCCAAGAGGCATCCAAGCTGGTGCAGGCTGCCACGGACGAAGCACGCGAAATTCAGAACGCCCATCGCCTGCGGCTGGAGGATTTGAAGCGCTGCGTAACGGAAATGGAAGAAAAACGCACCGCAGCGTTGGATATTATGGCGAAGCTGGTGGGGGAACTGCAGGAAGTGCAGGACTTTGCCCGCCGCAACAACGTGCCGCTGCCGGAACAGACCGAGATCCCCGAAGTCGCCGAGCTGCCGGAGTTTACGCTGCCGGAGGATAAGATCGACAGCGAAGCGGAAAAGCTGTATGAGCAGGAGCATCCTGCCCCGACCCCCGCAGCCGAAACGCCCGCCGAACCCGAACAGCCTGCCGAAAAGGACCCGGCACCGCAGCCCGCTGCCGATACGGAACCCCCGGCACAGCCGCCCGTGGTAAAGCCGGTCGTGCGCCCCGTGGTGCGCCCGGTGGCAGCATCCGCCAATCGGGATGCCGCGCCCAAAAAGGAAAAGGTGGAGATTCCGGGCGCGATCTTCTCTTACCCCATTGTCCACCCCGAGGAGGAAACCAAGCTGGAGGATGAAACGCCCCCGGCAGCTGCCCCGCTGGCACCCGTTATGCCCGATTTGCTGGATGAGGACGGCGACGAGTTGGGGCGAGACAGCGATATTTACCTGATCCCCGACAAGAAAAACAAGCCCGATCCGCGCCGCCGCAAGGCGATCATTGCGATGCGCAGCCTGCGCAAAAAGCTGACGGCATTGGCGTGAAAACATTATACAAAAACAGCCCCTGCCCCGGCGCAAGCCGGGGCAGGGGCATTTTGTCTGTTTGTCAGGCTAAGATTTTATTTGCGCAGCTTGTCGGCAGCGGCGTCGCGTGCCGTGGCGGCTGCCTGTTTGGCGGCGTCGGCGGCATCGGCGGCAGCCTCTTTGGCAGATTGCGCCAGACGCTGCAGGCGGCGCAGTGCCTCGCGGGTGGTGGTCAGAGAATCCTCATACCGCGCACTGTACATATCGGGGAAGGCGCGCAGCAGGCGGCGGGCGCCGACGTGGTCGCGGTCGATGGCGTGCAGGCGCTCGCGGGCTTCGCCGGCACGGGCGGTCAGCTCGGCACGCAGCTCGGCAGCGTTCTCGCGCCCTTCCAGCATGGCAAGCGCCAGCTGCAATTTCTGCTCGTCAAAAAAGGTGTCAACGGTCATGGCACCGGTTCCCAGAACCGTGGTCATCCGGTCGCTGGTCACCCGCAGGCGGGCGCGCAGCTCGTCAATTTCGGCAAGGCGCTGGTTCAGCCCGGCAGCGGCGGCAGCGGATACGACCGCGTCCACGGCAAATACGACCAGCAGCAGACAGTCGATGGGCAGCATTACCCGCAGCGGCATCGGCGCGGCGGCGCGGACAAAAAACGGATGCACCACCTTGACCATCAGCACGCTGCCCAAGCCCCACAGCAGGCTGAACAGCGGGCAGATGTACCCGCCTAAATTGAACCTGCGGTGGGAATAATCCCACCAGCGGATGTGGAAGATCTGGAACAGCGTCCACCCGCCGATTAGCTCAATGGTCGTGGTCAGCACCATACCGACCACAAAGACCGTGCCGGCGCTGATGTCCTGCAGTTCGTGCCGGGGCAGCAGCTTAAAGCTGTTGACCAGCGCCACCATGCCAAAGCCGTAGATCGGGCAGATGGGTCCGCACAGAAACCCGCGGTTGACAAGGCGATGCTCCTTGACGGCGGCAAACACGACCTCTACACACCAGCCGATGCAGCCGTAGACAAAAAACCAGAACACCGCCTGCACCAAAAACTCATACATCCTCCGGCTCCTCCTGCTGCTTGGCAAGCGCCTTCGGTTCGACCCACGTCACGGCGCTGTCGGGGGCTTTGCGGGCAATCAGCGCCTTGATGGGAATGCCCTGCTCGCTGAACATTCCCTCATGCTCGGTGCGCAGGTTCCACGCCGGTTCGTCGGCGTGCAGGTCAAAGGTCTGCCAGGTGATCTCAAACCCAGCGGCGGGGAAGTACGACAGGCTGTCGCGGAACAGGTCGTCGTCATCGGTTTTGAAATAAATCTCCGCGCCCTCGTCCATCAGGTTGCGGTACTGCAGCAGTTGGCGGGGGTGGGTCAGGCGGTGCTTGTTGCTGCCGGCGTTTTTGCTCCACGGGTTGCAGAAGTTGATGTAAATGCGGCTGACGCGGTCCGCGGGGGAGAAGGCGTTGCCCAGGCGCTCAATATCGAGGCTGGCAATCTTGACGTTGTCGGGGGCAAGACCGCGCTCGGCATAGGCGGCTTCGACCTTGCGCTTGGCTAAAATCAGCACTTTGTCGGTGATGTCGATGCCCAGATAGTTGATGTCGGGGTGTTGGGGCGCCAGCTGCGCCAAAAAGCCGCCCTTGCCGCAGCCCAGCTCCAGATGCCACGGCTGGTCGGGGCGGGCGTAGGTTTCGTGCCAATGCCCGGCGTGGGTCAGCGGCTCGTGTACGTGGAAATCGCACGCCAGCAGTTCGGGGCGGGCATAGGGCTTGAATCTCATTCGCATAGTGGTTTACTCCTGTCCGTAATGGTGTATAAAAGTACATAGCTGCGTAAAGCTTGCTGCCGCCAGGCTGCCTTGGCAAAAGGCGGGCTTGCCGCCGCCGCGCCCGGCAAAGGCAGCGTTCAGCGCCTTGCATAGGGGGCGCACATCGCCCGCGTCACCGCCGACCAGCGCATACGCCAGCCCCTGCCCACCGGGGGCAGCGGCGCAGCAGACAGCGCCGGTTTTTTCGGCAACGGCTGCGGCAATGCGGCGCAGACCGTCCCCGTCTGCCCCTTCTGCCCACAAAACGGCGGGCTGACCGGGTACAGCGTTCGCGGCATAGCTGTCCGCCAAGGCGTTTTGCAGCGCGGCCAACCGCTGTTTGAGCGTTGCCTCCCCGCTTTGCAGGCGTGCCAGCGCCGGGGCAAGGCTGCCCACCGGGCTGCTGAGCGCCCGCCCGGCGGCTTCGCAATCCGCCCAAGCGGCGGCGACGGCGTCATAGGCGCGCTGCCCGCAGGCGACCGCCAGCCGCATCCCGACCTTGTAGTGCTGGGCGCTGATGATCTTGATCAGCCCCACTTCACCGGTGCGGGCAAGGTGGGTGCCGCAGCAGGCGCAGCGATCACCGCCCGCTTCGACCAGACGCACCGCGCCGTCAATTTCCTTTTTGCTGCGGTATTCCGTCGCTGCCAGCGCGGCGGCATCGGGGACATAGCAGCGCACGGGGGTGTCGGCGCGCACGGCGGCATTGGCGGCCGCTTCGGCCTGTGCCAGCTGGGCGGCGGTCAGCGGGATGCTGGTGTCCATCCGCACATAGGGCGAACCGATGTGAAAGCCCACGTTTTCGGCGCCGAACAGGCGGTGCAGCGCGCCGCTTAAAATATGCTCGCCGGTGTGCTGCTGCATAGCGTCCAGCCGCCGCGCCCAGTCCAGACACCCCGCAACGGTCTGCCCCACGGGCAGCGGGGCGTCGGTGAGGTGGGTCACGGTTTCGCCGTCGGTGCGCACGTCCAGCACCTTGGCGCCGCCCAGCGTGCCGAGGTCACAGGGCTGACCGCCCCCCTCGGGGAAAAACGCCGTGCGGTCCAAAACGACGGCGAACGCTTCGCCCTGCGGGGTGCAGCTCAGGACGGCGGCGGTGAATTCCTGCACATAGGCGTCGGTTTCGTACAATTTTTGTGTTGCCAAACGGGCAACCTCCCTTATTTTTTGGAATTTTATCTATTATAACACAAAACAGGTGTGGAAAAAACCTCTGGAATCATTTATAATAAAGAAAGATGAAAAATTCTGCCCTTTACAGAGGAGCAAGCACTATGCAAACGATCAAAAAAATCATCGCCGTGCTGGCGGCGGCGTCACTGCTGGCGGGATGTACCGCCGCGCAGACGGTGTCCTCCGGCTCGGTACAGGAAATCGAACCCCCGGCGGCGCAGACGCTGACTGCTTACGCCGACCCGGCGCTGCTTCCGGCATTGCAGGCGTACAGTACCGCGCAGGATGTTGCGCTGCAAACCGGGGACCGCACCGCCGCCCTGCTGCTGACCGACTACAAGCCCGACGGCGTGCAGGCGCTGCCGATGCAAAGCGACACTCTGCTGCAGGCTGCCGCCGACCGCGCCGGTGCCGCCGATGCCGACAGCCTGCCGATGGGCAGCTGCCTGTACGGTTACTGGGCAAACGAGGCGGCGCTGACCGCCCTGCTGGGCGAAAACGCCGTGACGGCGCTGCAAAATGCCTCTTGGGCAGAGTGGAGCGACTTTGTCGAAACGCTGTCCGCTTGGCTGGCAGAGCCGAAGGCACTTCGGGTGACACTCGGCGGCAGCGACTACACCCTGCCCGCGCAGCGCCCCGCCGACGTGGCTGCCACGGCAGTGTTTGCCCCGCCCACCGATGTGGCGGCAGGCTACACCGCCGCCCTGCTGGCTGCCGACGGAAACTACACCGCCGACGCGCTGACGGCACCCGTCAACGGCGTGTACAGCGCCGTGACGCTGGAAGCAGATCATATGGCGGCGGACGGCGAGAACGCAGTGTTCCGCCGCGGCAAGCTGACCGACCTGCTGGCAGCCTACGGCAGCGATGCCTGCGAGGGGCTGGCGCTGATCCCCTTTAAGTGTGAGCTGGAGGAAAGCGACCTGACCACCGAGGAATACAACCTGACCGGCTTGCTGAACTACCCCGTGCTGGCACGCACCGGGTGGATCACCCTGAACGCCGATGCGGACGCAGCCGCCCAAAAAGCCGCCAAGAGCGCCGTGCTGTGGCTGTACACGGGCGGCAGCGGCGAGAGCGCGCTGACCGAAACACTGGGGCTGATCACACCGTGGAACACGGCGTCCGATACCACCGCGCTGGGTGCCTTGCAGGTCACGCAGGTGGGTACGGGCATTTTGCCCGCCACCGCCGTCAACGAAGCCACCGCCGCCGCCTTGGCGGAAAACGAAGCCGCCGTGCGCGGCACCAAGCACACGGCAGCGCAGCGCAAGGCGTTCACCGCCCGCGTGGTCGAAATTTTTGCAGCTTATGGGGAAACACAGCCCCAATAACCATTGCCCCAATTTACGGATAAGAGGAGAAAAAACAAGATGAAGTTCAAACGTTGCAGCGGCATTTTGATGCCGATCGCTGCCCTGCCCGGCGGATACGGCATCGGCAGCATGGGCGCACCCGCCCGCCGCTTTGTGGATTTTCTGCACGAGGCAGGGCAAAGCATCTGGCAGATTCTGCCGGTGGGTCCCACGGGCTACGCCGACAGCCCCTACCAGAGCTGCTCTGCCTTTGCGGGCAACCCCTATTTTATTGATCTGGACCTGCTGGTCAAGGACGGGCTTTTGAAAAAAAGCGACTTCGCCAAGCTGTCCTGGGGCAGCGACCCCAAGCAGGTAGACTACGGCACGCTGTACAACCAGCGCTTTGCCGTGCTGCGCAAGGCGTACCAAAACTTTTTGCAGCAGCGCCCGGTACCCGGCTACGACACCCCCTACCCGGACGACTGGTATCGCTTTCAGTTTTTGAGCAGCGACTGGCTGCCCGACTACTGCCTGTATATGGCGATCAAGGAAGAAAACGGGATGGTGGACTGGCAGAAATGGCCGCGCGCGCTGCGCCTGCACGAGCCTGCCGCGCTGGAAGCCTTCCGCGCCGAACACGCCGAGCAGGTGGAGTTCTGGGCATTTGTCCAGTACGAATTTGACCGCCAGTGGCGCGCCCTGCACGCCTACGCCAAGAGCAAGGACGTTGCCATTATGGGCGATATCCCCATCTATGTGGCGGCGGATTCCGCCGATGCGTGGGCGGGGCGCCAACTGTTTGAGATGGACGCCGACGGTCGTCCCCGCCGCGTGGCAGGCTGCCCGCCGGACTACTTCTCTGCCGATGGTCAGCTGTGGGGCAACCCCCTGTACGACTGGAACTACCACCGCGACACCGGCTTTGCGTGGTGGATTCGCCGCGTGCGCCACGCGTTGAGCATCTACGATATCCTGCGCATCGACCACTTCCGTGGCTTTGACACCTACTGGGCGATCCCCGCCGGGGAGGTGACCGCCCGCAACGGGCGCTGGGAACAGGGACCCGGTATGGAGCTGTTCCGTATGCTGCACACCGCCTTGGGCGATCTGCCCATCGTGGCGGAGGACCTGGGCGAAATGTTTGATTCCGTCCGCGTGCTGCTGGCGGAGAGCGGCTTCCCCGGTATGAAGGTGCTGCAATTCGCCTTTACCGGCGAGGACAGCGTCGATTTGCCCCACAACTACCCCCGCAACTGCGTGGCGTACCCCGGCACGCACGACAACAACACCCTCAAGGGCTGGTTCGATGACGAGCTGGGCGCGGCAGGGCAAAAGCAGGCACGCGCCTATTTTGCGCTGACCAAGCAGGAGGGCGAGCTGCGCGGGCTTTTGCGCGGCGTGCTGGCAAGCCCGGCGGTGCTGGCGATCGTTCCGCTGGCGGACTGGCTGGAGGAGCCTGCCGCCTGCCGTATGAACACCCCCGGCAAGGCGCAGGGCAACTGGTGCTGGCGCGCGGACGAGGCTGCCGTGACCCCGGCGCTGGCGAAAGAAATTCGCGCGCTGTGCGCCCGCTATTTCCGCACCGAAGCATAAAGCCAAACGGGAAAATTTTGTGTAAATTTCCAAGGGAAACGTTTCCCGGCACCGTTTCTTTGTGCAAGGAAAGAATAGGAAAAGCAGTTACTTTGTGGTAAAATAGAGTATGCTTTGATCAAGAAGATGCAGGAAACGCATGACGCTGCCGTGTCCGGCAGAACGAGGAAACCGCAAGATGAAATTACAGTATACCGCGCAGGAATTGGCAGTGCAGTTTGCTGCACTGGAACAGCTTTTTGGCAAGGCGGTGCTGGTGGACCCGCGCCGCAATGTGACGCTGGACCCGGCAACCTTGCAGCCGACCGGGCAGGCGGAGGCACTATCCCCGATGGACAAAACCGGTCGCGGCATCGACCTTGCGGCAGGGGAGGGCGGTCCCGCGCTGGTGCTGTGCCAAGCCATCACGGTGGACGGCTGCCCCCTTGTGGCAGAGCTGTACTGCGAAACCCCGCGTGAAATGACCCGCACCGTGGGTGCCGAAAATTCGCTGACCCGCGCCCTTGCCCAAGTGCAGGAGGAGCTGCGCCGCGACTACGCGACCGGCGCCTTCAACGCCCGCTACATCAACGGCGAGTACCGCCGCTTTGCCGAGCAGGCAGCCCGTCAGGGGCAGCCCGTGGGCGTGGTGCTGGTGCGCATCAACGAGTATTGGACCATCCGCGAAAAAGAATCCCTTGCCGCAGCCGGCAGCGTGCTGAATATGGCAGCCGGGCTTTTGCTGCTGAACGTGGGTACCGATCCCCACAAAGCCGTGCTGGCGCGTCTGGAGGACGGGCTGTTTGCCATTGTGACCGTGGGCAGCCCCGCCGGTGCGATGCTGCAGACCCTGCGCACCGCCCTGAACGAAGCCAACAAGGAATACAGCATCAGCCTGTCCCGCCGCGGCAGCTTTACCACCGATATGGCATCTGCCGAGTGGGGCGAAACCTCGTCCTGGGATATGATGCTCTCTCTGGCGCAAAGCCGCCTGTAAAATGCGCATAAAGATCCCCCTTGTGTACATACTAACGTTGACCGCAAACCGGCAACCGTACACAAGGGGGATTTTCGTATGCAATCGGACAATGAAAAAATGCTGCAGGAGATCGTGCAAAACACCGAGATGGGCAAAAACACGCTGGACGAGATGCTGGGTCTGACCCGCGACCAGCGCTTGAAAAACGAGATGATGCGCCAAAAAAACGAGTACCGCCGCCTGAACCAGCAGGCGCACACGGCGCTGGCGGCGCTGGGCGTGCAGGCAACGGGGCAGAGCGCCGCCGCCAAAATGGGGGTCAGTATGGGCATCCGCAGCCGCACGATGCTGGATAAATCCACCCGCAACCTTGCCACTATGCTGGCGGAGGGCAGCGGGCAGGGCGTGCTGGACTGCAAACGCGCCGAAAAGGACTACCCCACCGCCAGCCCCGGCGCACAGCAGCTGAACCGCGAGCTGTGCGATATGCAAACCCACGCCGAGCAGACGTGGCGCGAATTTGTCTAAGCAGCGGCAAAAAACAGCGGCAGCCCGCCGGGCTGCCGCTGTTTGTTTTGTTGGAAGGGAACTTACAAACTCTCGATCATATGCGCTACAATCTCGGTGGCGGTCTTGATGTACTCGGCAATGCTGAACTGCTTGACCACCAGCACCTCGTAGCCGCTTTCGTCGGCGTTGTCGCTCATGGCGCGCAAAATCACGCAGGGTACCCCGTTGCGGGCGGCGATTTGGCTCACGGCAGCGCCCTCCATCTCCACGCAGTCGGGGCGGCATTTTTCCTCAATGCTCTTTTTGGTGGCGGCGTCGCCCACAAAGGTGTCGCCGGTGGCAATTTTGCCTGCAATCGCCTTTACGCCGCAGGCACCGCAGGCGTCCAGCGCCGCCTTGACCAAGGCGGGGTCGCCGTGGTACTCGGTGGTAAAGGGAGCGCTCTGGGCGATCATGCTCAGTTCGGCGTCATGGTAGACGACGGTTTCGCCCACGCAGACATCGCCGATGCCGATCTTGCTGGTCATATTGCCGGCAATGCCGCTGAAAATCAACGTGTCAATGCCAAATTTTGTGCAAAGCACCTGCACGGTGGCGGCGGCGTTCGCCTTGCCCATACCGGCGCAGCAAACCACCACCTGCTTGCCCTGCAGCGTGCCGCAGTGGTACTCCACCCCGGCGTAGCTTTCCTTGGTCACATCGGTCAGGCGGGCGCACAGCTGGTCAACTTCATCGGGCATAGCGCCCATAATTCCAAACTTCATCGCGTTCTCCTTATCAAACGTTAAACAAAAACTCGATCACATCGCCGTCCTGCACGACGTATTCCTTGCCCTCGGTGCGCTGCAAGCCCTTGGACTTGACGGCGGCGTAGTTGAAATCGGCATCCGCTAAATCGTTGTAGGCAATGACCTGTGCGCGGATAAAGCCGCGCTCAAAATCGCTGTGGATCTTGCCGGCGGCCTGGGGTGCCTTGGTGCCGCGTTTGATGGTCCAGGCGCGGCATTCTTTTTTGCCGTCGGTCAAAAAGCTGATAAGCCCCAGCAGCTCGTAGCTTGCCTTGATCAGCTTGTCCAGACCCGTGGACTCGATGCCCATCTCCTGCAGGAATGCGATTTTCTCCTCCTGCGTGGAGCCTGCGATGTCCTCCTCGGTCTTGGCGCAGATGGGGATGGCCTGGGCGTTTTCCTCCTTGGCGCGGGCTTCGACCAGCGGCAGGTAGGGGTTCTCGTCCAGACCGCCCAGCAGATCGTCCTCGCCCACGTTGCAGGCGTAGATGACCGGCTTGGCAGAAAGCAGACCCAGCTCCTTGCGCACAGCCTTTTGCGCATCGTCGCCCTCGTCAAAGTCAAAGCTGCGGGCGGGCTTGCCGCCCTCCAGCCAGGCAGCCAGCTCGGCAAGCCACGCGGCCTCGGCGGCGGCAGCCTTGTTGCCGGTCTTGGCAGCCTTCTGCTGGCGACCCAGACGGTTGCTGACGACCTCCAGATCCGCTAAGATCAGCTCCAGATCAATGGCGTCAATGTCGCGGATGGGGTCAACGCTCTCCGGCTTGTTGACGTCCTCGACCACATGGATGATGTTGTCATCGTCAAAGCAGCGCACAACGTGGACAATGGCGTCGCACTCGCGGATATGCCCCAAAAACTTGTTGCCCAGACCTGCGCCTTGGCTTGCGCCCTTGACAAGACCCGCAATGTCAACAAATTCAACGATGGCAGGTGTCTTTTTGTCTGTCTGCCAGATCTCTGCCAGCTTGTCCAGACGCGCATCGGGTACCGGCACAATGCCTGAGTTCGGCTCAATGGTGCAGAACGGATAGTTGGCAGCCTGCGCATTCTGCGTGCTGGTCATGGCGTTGAACAGGGTCGATTTGCCCACGTTGGGCAAGCCCACAATGCCTAATTTCATACTTCTCTCGATCTCCTTTATTATCGTTGTTTTTTGTTACCGGATTTGGGGTTTTACCCCCATTTTACCCCCATTTTCGAGGTTTACCCCTTTTTCTCACTATCAGCTGCCTCAAAAAGACGCACGGCGTTCTGCATTGAATCATCAGAAACATGGACGTATTTGTCCATCGTCGTCTTGATACTGGCGTGCCCCAGCAGCTGCTGCAAGACCTTGGGCTGCATGCCGCGCTCAATCGCGCGGGTAGCATACGTATGGCGCAGCGCATGCATCCCAAAGGGAGCAATGCCGGCTTTTTCGCACAGCTTATAGAGGTGGGTGTCATAGGAACTGTTCTTAATCGGCTCACCGGTTCGATAGTTTACAAAGACCAAATCGTGCATGCAGAAGTACATCTGCCTTCCGGTACGGCGATCTGTGTATTCCAGAATCTGCTGCAACGTGGGCGACTCTTTACGGGTCAAGCGCTCATCATAGCAGCTCTTCAAAATACGATATGCGGTATCGGTCAAGGGGATAGTGCGGTAGCTTTTCACCGTTTTGGGAGGCCCGGCACGCCAGTACTTGAAGTGGTGGCGGTACTCCAAACTTTTATTGACGGTAAGAGTACGCTTCTTCCAGTTGATGGCATCCCAAGTCAAACCAATCAGTTCACCCGTGCGCAGCCCGGTTTCCAGCAGCAGTGCATATTGCCGGTAGTTGTGAGAATCCTTGGCTACGGCAAGGAAGCGCTTCTGTTCCTCAACGGAAAGGTAGCGAATATCGTCCACTGCACGGACCGGCTTGTTATAGCGCACGCCATTCATCGGATGTTTGACGATAATATCGTTCATCACAGCAGATTTGAACATGGTACCCATAGCAATGTAAGTCTGACGGATTGTAGAACCGGCGTAAGTACTTTCCATGCGGTTCAGAATGATCTGGCAGTGCATCGGCTTTACGTCGCCCATGCACATGGTTCCAATCAGCGGCTGAACATTTCTCTTATAGCGTTCCGTATAGTTGCGGATGCAGTTCGGGGAAAGGTTACAGATGATGTTCGTGATCCAGTATTCAAACCAGTTGTCTACGGACATGTCAGAGTTGCAGGTAATGACGCGATGACGCAATTCGTATTTCGTATCGGCAAGCCAATTCTTGGCTTCGGGCAGCGACTTGAAATATTTTTCTCGCCGCTCCCCGTCTTTGGTATAGTATCTTGCGGAATATAACCCGTCCTTTCTTTGGCGTATGCCTTTTCCGCATTCTTTTCGCTTTAGGCTTTTACCCATAGTGGACTCCTTTCCAAAGCGGGAATCCAACGCGATACTGAAATTATAGCACATGAAATCCCTATTTTCAACGGCATTACCTCTCTTAAATAATCAGCTTGCTGCTGATGTAGGCTTCAAATTCCTTGCGTTTGACCAATTTCTTTGACCCTACATACAACACGAAAGGACAGTTGGGCTGTTTGAGCATGGCATCAATTTTGTTGATGCCGATATTGCTGTATTCAGATGCTTCTTTAATGGAAAGCGTCAGCTTCAGATGAATGGGTACACTTTCGGGATCTTGCATGATAAATGCCTCCTATTGCCTTTATGGTGTCAGATTTTCTTCGCGCGCGTGACAGCATCGAGTTAAGGAATAAATCTTGCTGTATTCTAATTTTAATAGGAAAAACAACGATGGTATATACAAAAGATGCGCGGATGTAATGTGGCAACTATGCTTTTATCATGCAAAATCCTGCCGTCTTGACAAGGCGTACATTCTTGTGCTATACTCCAGCTGTAAATGATTTTTGTGCTTATATGCACACGTTGTTTGAGTTTGTAATTTGTGCCAGCAGCCATGTCCTGCCCTTATGGGGTGGACGCTGTTGGCACTTTTCTTTTTATAGCGGGTGAAAACACCCAACCATAGCGAGAAAGATCGTGGTTCACGGTTTGCCGTGAACATCAGGCATTGCCTGCGGTCATTCTCGCTTTTTATTTTGTTTCAAGGCCAACCGGCTTTGAAAAATACATTTTATATAGGAAAGGTGGAACACCAAATGAATGAACAGGCAAGACCCAAGGCAATCGCACGGCGCATCACGCGCCCGCGCAAGGCAAGACCCATCCCGCGCAATTTGCGGTATCGACTGTACCATTTACGCACCGGCCCCAAGCGCCCCTATCGCCAGCGCGAGAGGAGGGGCTGAGGATGCCGGAACACATACGGCAGGAGCCCAAGGTTCTGGTCAGCACCGAAAACCTCACCGAGCAGGAATGGCTGGCATACCGCAGGCGGGGGATAGGCGGCAGCGATGTCGCCGCAATCCTCGGCATTTCTCCGTTTCGCACCGCCCGCGATTTGTACGATGACAAGCTGAACATTGCTTCGGCTGTCGATGATACAGGCAACTGGGTAGCGCTGGAAATGGGGCATTTGCTGGAACCGCTGGTCGCGCAAATCTTCACCAAGAAAACCGGATTGGAAGTTTTCCAGATCAAGAAGATGTTCCAGCACCCGCAGTATCCCTTTATGCTAGCAGATGTGGACTACTTCGTCCGCCTGCCAAACAGAAAAATTGCGCTGTTGGAGATAAAAACGACCAACTACAACGCAAAAGACCACTGGTGGAAGGACGACGAGGAATGTGTTCCCATCTATTACGAAACACAGGGGCGGCATTACATGGCCGTTATGGACATCGACGAAATCTTCTATTGCTGCCTCTACGGCAACAACGAGGACGAAGTCATCATTCGCCACCTGTACCGTGACCGGGAATACGAGCAGGAGATGATTTATCTGGAACGCGAGTTCTGGCACGACCACATCCTGACCCGCATCCCGCCGCCCTACACCGAGGACGGCAGCCTGATCCTAGAAAGTCTGCGCCGCCGTCTGGGTGCTGCCGACAAAACCATTCCTGCCATCCAGCTGGACAACGCCCTATCCACTACCATGCTGCGGTATCTCCGCTTGCAGGAGCAAAAGCAGCAGGTAGAAACGAGGGTCAAAACGCTGGACACAGAAATGCAGCGGCTGAAAGGCCAAATGGTTGCCAAACTCAACGGCAGCTGCATGGCAATGGGGGAGTACGGCGGTACACAGTACACCATCAGCTACAACCCCATCAGCCGGACAGGCATCACGAAAGACAATCTCCAAAAGCTGAAGCTGCTGCACCCCGATATTTATGACGAGTACGTCACGGTATCGGAATCGCGGCGGTTCAGCATCAAGGCAAAAGCGGCGGACGAAGCCGCCTGACAAAGAAGGGAGCGTGCCTATGCACGACAGTGAACAGGAACACAGCAGCATTACCGGCTGCCGTGTCACCTACGAATCCACGATTTTTTACAATGAAGCAAACAAATTCTCCATCATCGTTGTCAAAACCAGTGATCCGCGCATCCCGCCGCAGGCTTGCAACGGCCGCTACTACGGCAACCGCATGCTGCGTTTTACAGCGGTGGGGTACGAACTGCCCCGAACAAAGGCGGTGGAGCTGGAACTGGACGGCGAATGGGTGGAGAGCAAGTACGGCTACCAGCTGCAGGTCGAGCAGTGGCAGGAAATCGTTCCGCAGACAGCGGACGGACTGTTGGCGTATCTTGGTTCTGGGCTTATCAAGGGTATCGGCCCCAAGACGGCAGAGGATATTGTCGCCACGTTCGGCCCGGATACCTTGAATATCCTTGACAATGAGCCGGAGAAGCTGCTGCAAATCCGCGGCATCACCGAGGGCAAACTCAAGGACATTGAGGAATCCTACGCCGAGAGCCGCGTCCTGCGCAATCTTATGAGCCTTTTGGGACCGTTCAAAATCACGCCCGCCACGGCGCTGAAAATTTATCAG
>CAKTAS010000034.1:0-15292 GCA_934529095.1 uncultured Gemmiger sp.
GCCGAGTTGTAGCACGGCACGGTAAAAGTGATGAGTTTCATAACATTCTCCTTATTTTCAGCGCAAAGCGTTGTGACACGATACTATATAGAATACCTTACTTTCGCCAAAAATACAAGAGATATTTTTTAGGTTCGATAATTCGATATATTTTGTTGCCTTGTAGGGCGGGGTGACCTCACCCCGCCGGGGAGTTTTGCAATAGGCGCAAAACCGCCCATTTCCGGCAGGTTTGTAGGGGACGCATAGATGCGTCCCGTGCAGTTTGCCCATTAGGCTGCATTATCGGGTTAGCTGCAACGGGCGGCATATATGCCGCCCCTACGGACTAACCCGTAAGTTTTACGTTATCATTATGTCGCGGGCGGGGCGTGCCCCGCCCCTACCGCGCAATGATTTTTGTTGCCCGCCGCCCTCACGCCGACAATTCCTCCCACGCTTCCTGCATGGTGTCTGCCGAAAACAAGAACTCCCCGTTCTCGCTGTAAACCTCGATATGCCCTGCCACATAACGGAATTGCTGCGTCATTTTTGTGTACCGCCTTTCTGTTTCTCTACCTGAATTATCGCAGATCAGCAGTACCATATTTTGTACTTTAACGGTTTTGTCCCTGCTTTTTGGTGACATAAAAAGGACTTCTCAGCAGAAAGATCACCCAGCCGCACAGCAAAAACCAATACAGGCTGTACTTGGGGCAGATCAGCCCCGCAAAATTGCCCCACTCGCCGCTGTAGTCCCATACGCGGCGGCGCAAAAGCAGACGGCAGGCAACCCCTACCGCCAGCTCCAGCAGCGTAATGCCCGCCGCCCCTGCCGCAGCCGCCAGCCCCAGCGGCAGCTTTCGCCGCGCCAGCCTTTGCAGGGCGCACAGGCACACCCCGCCCGCCGCAAACATCGACCAATGCGTGACGCCGCGCCACGCAATTTCCAGCCACGCATACGCCGCGCCGCCCAGCAAAAACAAAACCAACGTTTCCACAAACAAAGCCCCCTGCCCATACCGGAATAACCCTAGTATGCGCAGGGGGCTATACTTATAACAATTTATTTAGACAGCTTTTTCAGCAGGGCGCTGCGGGTATCCCACAGCTTCTGGCTGAGGTCCACATAGTAGCGGTGCGGATTCTCAAAGCGCTTGACCTCGTCCCACAGGGTATTGATCTGCGCCTTGCAGAACTTCTTGATGTCGTCAAGGCTCGGGGAGGTGTAGACGCGCTCGCCGTTTTGGTAGATGGGGGTGGACAGGCAGCGCGCCGTGCAGTTGACGTAGGTGCATTCCTTCCAGGTTTCGATGGGGTCAAACAGCGTGATGCCATGCTCGGTCGAAACTTCCTCGTCCGCCATGGCGATCAGGTCCGCCATCGCCTTGCCGTCCTGATCGTAGATACGCCAGACTTTTTTCAGGCAGGGAATGGTCATCTTCTCGGCGGATTCGCTCAGCTTCATCTTGGGGGTGTAGCTGCCGTCGTCCTCCTTGACAGCCGCCAGCTTGTACACGCCGCCGAACACGGGGTCGCTCTTGGCGGTGATCATATTTTCACCAATGCCGAAGCTGTCCACGCGGGCGCCCTGCAGGATCAGGTCGCGGACGATGTACTCGTCCAGGCTGTTGGAGGCGCAGATGGTGCAGTCGGGGTAACCGGCGGCGTCCAGCATTTTGCGCGCCTTTTTGGAGAGGTAGGCAATATCGCCGGAGTCGATGCGGATGCCCTTGGGGCGCTTGCCCATGGGCTTGAGGACCTCGTCAAATACCTTGATGGCATCCGGCACGCCGTGGCGCAGCACGTTGTAGGTGTCCACCAGCAGCACGCAGGCATCGGGGTACAGCTCGGCGTATTTTTTGAACGCCTCGTACTCGCTGGGGAACATCTGCACCCAACTGTGCGCCATCGTGCCGGAGGCAGGGATGCCGAAATCGCGGGCAGCCATCACGCAGGAGGTGGAGCCGCAGCCGCCGATGTAGGACGCGCGGGCGCCGTAGTAGGCGGCGTCATAGCCTTGGGCGCGGCGTGCGCCGAACTCCATGACCGGGCGCCCCTGTGCCGAGCGCACGATGCGGCTTGCCTTGGTGGCGATCAGGCACTGGTGGTTGAAGGTGACCAGCAGCAGCGTTTCCAGCAGCTGACACTCAATGGCGGGACCCTCAACGGTGACGATCGGCTCCTGCGGGAAGATGGGGGTGCCTTCCTCAATCGCCCAGATGTTGCAGTGCAGCTTAAAATTGCGCAGATAGTCGAGGAATTTTTCGTCAAACACCTTGGTGGAGCGCAGGTAGGCAATGTCCTCCTCGGTAAAGCAGAGGTTGTCCACCGCCTCGATAAACTGCTGCAGACCCGCCATAATGGCGTAGCCGCCGCCGTCCGGCACGCGGCGGAAGAACATATCAAACACCGCCGTTTTGTCCAGATAGCCCTCGTCCAGATAGCCTGCGGACATAGTCAGCTCGTAGAAATCGGTCATAGTGGTAAGGTTGCGCTTTACATCAATCATTGGTAAAACCTTCTTACTTATATTTTTTGTTTTGGGTATAGCCGCCGCTTTCTCGACCCCAGACACCCAGCAGGGACAGTACCCATAGAAATGCGTATACGGCGACGACCGCCATAGTCAGCATTACAACCACTTTAAAATAAGTGCCGGAGAAAAACTCCGCCACGCGGGAGATGGTGTACAGCGTCTGGTTGCGGGAAATATTGCTGCCCGCAATCAGCTGTACCGTGCCGATGGCCTGTCCTTCGATCGTCAGGGTGACGCTGCCCACCACATCGCCCTGCCGCACAGGTGCCGCCAGGCGCTGGGGTACGGCAAAGACCTGCTGGGTCAGCGCCGCGCCGCCGCTGCGGGGCAGCAGGGTCATCATATTGTTGTCAGGGTAGACCATAACGGTGTCCGCCTGCGTGGCGTAGACGACAGGCAGCTCGGTGATGGGCTGGGTCGTATCCAGTGCGGGGGCGACCGTGTAGGTGTCAAACACCCAATCCATCAGGGTGCCGGTTTCCAGCAGCGCCGGGCGACCGCCCTCGGGGTCGCTTTCCAGCGGCACATTCAGCAGGACGCTGATATAATTTTCGCCGTTCTGGGTGTGCCAGCTTGCAAAATTCTGCCACTCGCCCAAGCTGCCGGTTTTGCCGCCGCGCACATAGCTGCGGTAGTAGCTGCTGGCGGGGTACAGCATTTTGTCGGTGCTTTGCAGCAGGTAGGTACCCTGCGCATAGCCGGCTTTTTCGCCCATATAATAGGTGGGGGTTCCGGCGATTTCGGCAAAGGCATCGTACTTTGTCAGGGCGCGCAGAATCAGATAGGCATCGCGCGCGGTGGTGACGTTGTCGGTGTTTAAGCCGCAGGGGTCGGCAAAGTGGGTGCCGGTGCAGCCGATGGACTCTGCCTCGGCGTTCATCATGGCGTAAAAGTTTTCCAGACTGCCGCCGCCCATATAGTCCGCCACAATGTAGGCAGCCTCGTTGCCGCTGGGCAGCAGCATAGCGTAGAGATACTGGCGCAGTGTGTAGGTTTCGCCGCGGCGGATGTCCGCCGTGGAGGCGTAGTGCGATTGCTCCCAGATAATGTCGTAGATATAGCTGGGTGCCGTAATGCTGATGGTGTCCAGCTGATCCTGGTAGCTTTCCAGAGCCAGCAGCACCGTCATCATCTTGGTCAGGCTTGCCGCCTGCAGGGGCGTTTCGCTGTTTTTGTCATAGACCACAATGTTGGTGTCCAGATTGACCACATACGCCGCCGGGGCAGTCAGCGCGGGGGCGCCCTCCACCGAGAGGGCGCTGCTCTCCCCTTCCGCCGCTGCCGGCAGGGCAAAGGTCAGCACCAGCAGCAGCGTTATCAAAACAGAAAAGATTTTTTTCATGGACAATTCCTTTGTGTTGCCTAAAGTATATACTTATTCCAGTATAGCAGAATTTCCGCAAAATGAAAAGACAAAAATTGCTCAATTCATCGCGCCCGCCGTGGCAAACAGCCGCGCCACCTCGTCCGAGAGCGCCTTGTGCTGCGGCTGGGCAAGGTTGGGGTCCTGCGCCAGCAGCGCCTTGGCTTCGGTTTGCGCCACCTGCAGGGTGCGGGTGTCCTGCACAAGATCCGCCACCCGCAGGGTGGGCAGACCATGCTGCGCCGAGCCGAAAAAGTCGCCGGGACCGCGGGTTTCCAGATCATACCGCGCCACGGCAAAGCCGTCTGCCGTGCGGCACAGAAATTGCAGCCGCTGGCGCACGGCTTCGCTGCCGTTGTCGGAAATCAAGATACAGCAGGAATCCGCCGCGCCGCGTCCCACGCGCCCGCGCAGCTGGTGCAGCGCCGACAGACCGAACCGTTCGGCGTTTTCGATGACCATAACGGTGGCGTTGGGTACGTCCACGCCGACCTCGATCACAGTGGTGCTGACAAGGACATCCAGCTCCCCCGCCTTGAATTTCAGCATCACATCGTCTTTTTCTTTGGGTTTCATCTTGCCGTGCAAAAGCCCGATGCGTCGGTGCGGCAAAAGCGGGCAGACGGTTTCGGTGTAGTAGGTCTTAACCGCCGTCATACCGGAATCCAGCTCGTTTTCCTCGATCGCCGGGCAGACGATATACACCTGATGCCCGGCTTCGATCTGCTTGTCCAGAAAGCCGAACATATCCTGCCGCTTTTTGCCGGTGATGAACCACGTTTTAATGGGCTTGCGTCCGGGGGGCAGCTCGTCCAGCACCGAAATGTCGAGGTCGCCGTACAGCAAAAGCCCCAGCGTGCGCGGGATGGGCGTTGCGCTCATCACCAGCAGATGCGGGTTTTGCGCCTTGCCCGCCAGCAGCCCGCGCTGGCGCACGCCGAACCGATGCTGCTCGTCCACAATGGCAAGCCCCAGATTGCGGAACACCACCGTGTCGGTCAGCACCGCGTGGGTACCCACGACCAGCCCCGCCCTGCCGTCGGCAATGGCTTCCAGCGCCACGCGCTTTTCTTTGGCTTTCATACCGCCAACCAGCAGCGTGACATTGACGCCGAAAGGCTCCAGCCGGTCGGCAAGGTTGGCGGCATGCTGCCGCGCCAGAATTTCGGTGGGTGCCAACATAGCGCTCTGCCAGCCGTTTTGGGCGGCAAACCAGATGGCTGCTGCCGCCACCAGCGTTTTGCCGCTGCCGACATCGCCCTGCAGCAGGCGGTTCATCGGGGCTTCGGCGCAGAGGTCGCGGGTGATCTCCTCTGCCGAGCGGCGCTGCGCCCCGGTGGGGGCATAGGGCAGGCTGCGCCAGAAGGTTTCCAGATCGACCGGGCGCATCGGGGCGCTGGTGACGTTGCGTCCCCGGCTGCGCAGCAGAAAAATACCCAGCTGCAAAAGGTACAGCTCCTCAAAAATCAGACGCCGCCGAGCCGCTGCCAGCTCCGCCTGATCTTTGGGCGCGTGGATGGCACGCACCGCCGCCGCCTTGGGCGGCATCCTGTAGCGGGTCAGAAGCTCCGGCGGCAGGGGGTCCTGCAGCTCGTCCGCAAAGGGGAGCGCCGCGTACACGCAGCTGTTGTGCCGCGCCGGGGACAGCCCCTCGGTACCCGGATAGACCGCCACAAAGGGGCTTGCCTGCACCTGCGCTTCGGTGCGCACCAGCGGATGCAGCAGCTCGCGGTGGGTCATATTGCCGCCGATTCGTCCCTCAAAATAGTAGCTTTCCCCCACCGTGAGCTTGTCGGCGGCGTAGGGTGCATTGAACCACGAAAGCGCCAGCACACCGGAATCATCCGCCGCCAGCACGCGGTTCATCATCCGCCCGCCCTTGATGCGGCGGGGCGGCTCTTTTTGCAAAACCGTCGCCTTAACGCAGCATTCCACGTCGTAGGGGGCGGTTTCGACGGTGTAGGGCTGGGTGTAGTCAATGTATTTGCGGGGGTAGCACAAAAGCAGGTCGCGTATGGTCGCAATGCCCAGCTTTTCAAACTTTTTGGCAAAGGCGGGACCGACCCCTTTCAAATACTGCACCGAGCTGTCGATGGTTGCCATGCGGGACCTCCTTTCTAAAGATATACCAAAAAAGGCGAACTCGGAGTTTCACCAAATTCGCCTTGTATCTGCGGAGGTTTACTCCACGGAAATCATATAGTAGTAAACGGGCTGACCGCCGCTGATGTGGCTGACCTCGATATTGCCGCCGCACTTGGCGCGGACCATATCGGTGGTATGCTCGGCTTCCTCATCGCTGACATCGCAGCCGGAAATCACCGTGATAAACTGGGTGTCCTTTTTGCGCATCGCGCGTGCCAAGCGGTAGGTCATCTTGACAATGTCGGTGCCGGTGGCAACGATCTTGCCGTTTTCCAGCGCCATAATTTCGCCCTTTTTGATCGGCTTGCCGTCAAATTCACTGTCGCGGGCGGCGTAGGTGATAAGACCCGTACCCACCTGATCGGCAGCCGCCATCATATTGACGGCGTTCTCCTCGGGGGCGGTGTCGGGGTCAAAGTTCAGCATAGCGGTCATACCCTGCGGAATGGTGCGGGTGGGCAGCACAATGACCTTGCGGTCCGCCAGCTTCTGCGCCTGCTCGGACGCCATAATGATGTTCTTGTTGTTGGGCAGCACCAGCACGGTCTTGGCGGGTACGCTCTGGATGGCAGCCAGAATATCCTCGGTGCTGGGGTTCATCGTCTGACCGCCGCTGACAACGGCATCCACGCCCAAATCGGTAAACACGCCCTTCAGACCTTCGCCCGCGGCCACGGCGACAAAGCCGTACGCGCGCTCGGGGTCAACGGCGGCGTAGACAAACTCACTGTCCTTCTTTTCCTCGGCCTCCGCCTGTTTTTCCAGACCCTTTGCCTGCTTCTGGCGGGCAAGGAACTGCTCGTGCATATTTTCGATTTTGAAGTTGGTCAGGTAGCCGTACTTGATGGCTTCGCTCAGCATCATACCGGGGTCGGAGGTGTGTACATGGCAGTTGGCAACGTCGTCGTCCTCGATTACGACAACGGAATCGCCGTTGGATTCCAGGAAGGCGCGCAGACGCTCCACGCTGGCGTTTTCGTCCTTGTGCAGCAGGAACTGGGTGCAGTAGCCGTTCTTGATGTCCTCGACCTTCATCAGGTCGTCGGTAAACACGCCCTTGCCGGCAGCCTCGCTGGAAACTTTGGGCTTGGCGGCAACCTCGGCACCGGCAACGATGCCCTTGCCGTCAAACACCTGCTGCATACCCTCAAAGATGACCATAATGCCCTGACCGCCCGCGTCCACGACGCCCGCCTTTTTCAGCACGGGCAGCAGGTTGGGGGTGTCATCCAAGGCAGCCTGACCGGCAGCGAGGGTGTTTTTCCACATTTCGGGAATGTCCATCCCGGTGCATTCGGCGGCGCGCTCGGCAGCCAGACGGCTGACGGTCAGAATGGTACCCTCGGTGGGTTTCATAACCGCCTTGTAGGCAGCCTCCACACCCATTTTGAGGGCGGCGGCAAGGTCAGCGGCGTCGGCGGTGGTCTTGTCCTTCAGGGCTTTGGAGAAGCCGCGGAACAGCAGGCTGGTGATAACGCCGGAGTTGCCACGTGCGCCGCGCAGCATAGCGGAGGCAGCGGTCTTGCTGGCTTCCGCCACGGTGCAGGAGTCGGGCAGGTTTTCCAGCTCGGCACGGGCGGCACCGATGGTCATGCTCATATTGGTGCCGGTGTCGCCGTCGGGAACCGGGAATACGTTCAGTTCATCCACGCGGGTGCGCTGGTTGGCAATATTGTTGGCGCCGGAAAGGATGGCGTCACGCAAGGTCTGACCAGTAATCATAGTTTGTTTACACCTCATAAATCAATGATATCGTCCACATACACGTCAATGCGCGCAATTTTCAGTCCTGTGGCGTGTTCCACCTCGTCCTTGACGCGGTGGGTAATGCTTTGGGTAATGGTAGATATATTCAGCCCGTAGCCCACCTTGATGTGCAGGGCAATGACCAGCTTTCCGCCTTCCTGCGTTACCGAAACGCCCTTGGGCGGCAGGCTGCCGGTGCGCAGGGCGCTGCGCACAACCGCTTCGGCAGGGGCCTGACCCATTGCCGCGATGCCGTAGCACTGCTTGGCGGCCTGCTCTACCAGACCGGAAAAATAATCATTCGTAAGGGAAATATGTCCATACGGATTGACTTTGGTAATCATCCTCGTACCTCCTTGAATGGGGTTCCCCATGGATGGGGTACCGAATATATAAGGTTATTATACACCTTTTTTACGCGCTTGAACAGTGGTTTTTGATAAATTTCTGTTTTATGGGGGATTTAACAATCCATTCACAAAGTTTGTGCAGAAAAAGTATATACTTATACCAGAAAGGCACGGACGGGGCTTGCCCGCGCCACACAAAATTGAAGGAGCCTTGATCGTATGAATCTGCTGTTTTTCCTGACACCGAAGCAGGATATCCTGTATATTTATGAGGATTTTACCCTGCGCCAGACCTTGGAAAAATGGTCCAACCAGCGCCTTGCGACCATCCCCGTATTGAAGCGCAACGGCGAGTATGTCGGCACCATCACCGAGGGGGATATCCTTTGGGGGATGAAAAACCTGCACGGGCTGGACCTGGAAGCCAGCGAAGATGTACCCATTGCCAGCTTTCCCCGCCGCCGGGATTACAAGGCGGTGACCGTGACCACCGATATGGGCAGCCTGCTGCGCGCCGCGGTGGACCAGAACTTTGTACCGGTGGTGGACGACCGGAACGTGTTTATCGGTATGGTGCGCCGTACCGTTTTGCTGAAAGAAGTCTACCGCAAGTACGAGAAGAATCTGGCGGACCCCGAGGTGGATCTGTTCAGCAAGATTTCGTAAGGCAGGGCTGCCCGCGCTGGATATTTATTCGTTATTTATATGATAAAACAAACCCGCTGTGCCGATACCGGCACAGCGGGTTTCTTTATACCGTTGTTGCGATCTGCGGTGCGCCGCCCGCCAATTCCTCGGCGGTAAGGGGCGCAGGCGGGGTGGGATTTTGCAGCTTTTCGCGCGCCACCGCCAGCATCAGCTTGATGCGGTTTTCCTGGTTGACACGGGTGGCACTGGGGTCATAGTCCACAGGGGTGATGTTCGCATCGGGGTGCAGGGCGCGGATCTTGTTGATCATCCCCTTGCCCACAATGTGGTTGGGCAGGCAGCCGAACGGCTGGGCGCAGACAATGTTGCTGTAGCCGCCTTCGACCAGCTCGATCATCTCGGCGGTCAGCAGCCAGCCCTCCCCCATTTTGGCACCCAGCGAAATGATGCCCTTGGGCTTTTCCATCAGCTCCCGGAAGGAACCCGGCGCGTAAAAGCCGTAGTGGCGCATGGCCTCGTTGCAGGCAACGCCCACCGAATCCATCCAACTCAACAGGGCGTTGGCGCCGGTCTGCATCAGCTTGTTGCCGCCGTATAACTCGACATCCAGCCCGTAGTTGGCGATGCAGTAGTTGACAAAGCCCATCAGCCCGGGCAGGTTGACCTCGCAGTCCTGCGATTCCAGAAATTTTTCCAGGTCATTGTTGCCCAGCGGCGAGTACTTGACGTAAATTTCGCCCACAACGCCCACCTTGACCTTGGGGACGCGCGTCACGGGGATGGTCGCGTAGTCCGCTGCAATGTCGTAAAAGCGCTTTTTCATATCGTGGGCGGCGTAGTTTTTGTCGTTTTTGATCCAGCCCTGAATCTCGGCGATCCATTTTTCGGTCATCGCGTCGGCATCGCCGGGGTGGTTTTCATACGCGCGGGTCTGGCTGCGCAGGGCGCAGAGCATATCGCCGTAGAAGATGCCCGCCACGACCTTGCGGATCAGCGGCAGGGTCAGCGGCAGACCGCTGCCTTTTTCCAAGCCGGAAAAATTCAGCGATGCCACGGGGATATTTCCGTACCCCGCCTTGACCAGCGCCTTGCGCAGCAGCTTGATGTAGTTGGACGCACGGCAGCCGCCGCCCGTCTGGGTGATCAGCAGGGCGGTATGCTCCAAGTCATATTTGCCGCTGTTCAGCGCGTCCAGAAACTGCCCGATGACCAGCAGCGCCGGGTAGCAGGTGTCGTTGTGGACATATTTCAGCCCCAGCTGGGCGACCTCGCTGCCGCAGTTGCCCAGCACCTCGGTCTTATACCCTTCGCTGGCAAGCGCCGCCTGAATCAGCCGGAACTGGGTGACCGCCATATTCGGGATCAAAATCGTATGCGTCTTTACCATATCCTTGGTAAAGTTCGGTGTCATATATTCCATTGGCTTGTCCCCTCTTAGTGCTTGTCCTGCTTGCGTTCTTCCAGTGCCGCAAACAGGCTGCGCAGGCGGATGTTCACCGCGCCCAGATTGGTGATCTCGTCAATTTTCAGCTGGGTGTACAGCTTGCCGCCCGCCTGCAGGATCTCGCGCGTTTCGTCGGTGGTCACGGCGTCCAGACCGCAGCCGAAGCTGACCAGCTGCACAAGGTCCATATCGGGCTGCTCGGTACAGTATTTGGCGGCAGCATACAGGCGGCTGTGGTAGGTCCACTGGTTCAGCACCGCCGTGGGGAATTTCTGCTCGTAGCAGCTGACGGAATCCTCGGTCACGACGGCGGCGCCCTGCCGGATGATCAGCTGGTCAATGCCGTGGTTGACCTCCGGGTCCACGTGGTAGGGACGTCCCGCCAGCACGATGATATGCTTGCCCTGCCGGCGCGCCTCGGCGATGATGTCCGCGCCCTTCTGCCGCACAAGCTGCATGTGCTTCTCGTACTCGGCATAGGCGGCATCAACGGCGTTCTTCACCGTTCTGCCCTCAACGCCGGAGAAATGCTTTTCCAGCGATTGAGCGAACTTTTTGGTGAAATCCTTGCGCCGCTCCAAATTGAAGTAGTCATAGATCAGCTTGGTTTTTCCCAGCTCGGGGCAGTTGCCCGCCAGCACCTCGGGGTAATAGGCGACCACCGGGCAGTTGTAATGGTTGTCGCCCAGATGCTCGTCCAAGTTGTAACTCATACAGGGGTAGAAAATGGCGTCCACGCCCTGCTCACACAGCCAGCGGATGTGACCGTGGCTGAGCTTTGCCGGGAAACAGGCGGTATCGCTGGGGATGGTCGCCTGCCCGGACTGGTACAGCTTGCGGTCCGAGAAGGGGCTGGTCACCACCGCAAAGCCCAAGCGGGTGAACAGCGTGTGCCAGAACGGCAGCAGCTCGTACATATTCAGGCACAGCGGCAGACCGATCGTGGCGCGCGGCGCGGCGGGCGCAGGGGCGGTGCGGTAGCCCTGCAGCAGACTGCGCTTGTAGGTATACAGGTTCAGCTCCTCGCTGTTCGCCTTACCGGTAACGGGCTTGTCGCAGCGGTTGCCGGAAATAAACCGCTTACCATCGGCAAAAATGTTGATGGTCAGCTGGCAGTGGTTGCCGCAGCCCTGACACTGCACGGTGTTGACCTTCTGGCTGAAAGCTTCCAGCTGCTGCTGTGTCAGCACCGTGCTGCGGGCGTTTTCGCCCGCGCGGGCTTTGCCGTGCAGCGCTGCGCCGAACGCGCCCATAAGCCCCGCAATATCGGGGCGGATGACGTTGACGCCCATCTCTTTTTCAAAGGCGCGCAGCACTGCTTCATTATAAAAGGTACCGCCCTGCACAACGATGTTGCGCCCGAGTTCCTCGGGACCGGAAGCGCGGATGACCTTGTACAGCGCGTTCTTGACCACCGAGATGGAAAGACCTGCGCTGATATTTTCAATCGATGCACCGTCCTTTTGCGCCTGTTTGACCGAGGAATTCATAAACACGGTGCAGCGGCTGCCGAGGTCAACGGGCTTGTCGGCAAAAAGACCCAGCGCGGCAAATTCCTTGACGTCATAGCCCAGCGCCTGCGCAAAGGTCTGCAAAAAGCTGCCGCAGCCGGAGGAACAGGCTTCGTTGAGGAAGATGTTGCTGATGGCGCCGTCCTCAATTTTAAAGCACTTCATATCCTGCCCGCCGATGTCGATGATAAAGTCAACGTTGGGCAAAAAGTGCTTGGCGGCCGTAAAGTGCGCCACCGTTTCGACCAGACCGCGGTCGCAGTGGAAGGCGTTTTTGACCAGCTCCTCGCCGTAGCCGGTGGTGGTCACGCTGGCAATCTGCAAGCCGGGATGCTCTTGGTAGAGCTTGAGCAGCGTTTCGCGCACCAGCGGAATGGGGTTGCCGAGGTTGGGGCGGTAGCTGGTGAACAGAATGTTGGCATTTTGGTCAATGACCACCAGCTTGATGGTCGTCGAGCCGGAGTCAATGCCGATATGTACGGGACCGCAGTCCGCACCAAAGGGTACGCAGGGTACCGCGGCTTTCAGGTGGCGGGCGTGGAACGCCTCGTACTCCTGCTTGTCGGCAAACAGCGGCGGCAGGCTGACGTAGGTGGCGGTGGCGCTGTACTCGTCCAGACGCCGGGCAACGACGTTCAGGTCGGATTTCTCATCGGCATAGTAGGCAGCGCCCAGCGCCACAAACAGCAGGCTGTTTTCGGGGCAGGTGCCGGTGACGCCCAGCGTTTTGTCAAAGCTCTGGCGCAGCGTCCGGGAGAAGGTCAGCGGACCGCCCAGATACAGGATATTGCCGCGGATGGGGCGCCCCTGTGCCAGACCCGCAATGGTCTGGTTGACCACGGCTTGGTAGATGGAAGCGGCGATGTCCCCTGCCTGTGCGCCTTGGTTGATCAGCGGCTGGATGTCGCTTTTGGCAAACACGCCGCAGCGGCTGGCGATGGTGTAAGTGCGGGTCGCCTGTTGGGCGGCTTTGTCCATCTCGTCCGCACCCATTTTCAATAAGGTAGCCATCTGGTCGATGAACGCGCCCGTGCCGCCCGCGCAGCTGCCGTTCATACGCACCTCGGTGCCGTTGGTCAAAAACAGGATTTTGGCATCCTCGCCGCCCAGCTCAATGATGCAGTCGGTGCCGGGGGTCAGCCGATTGGCTGCCACGCGGGTGGCAAAGACCTCCTGCACAAAAGGCACGCCGCAGCTGTCCGCCAAGCCCATACCGGCAGAGCCGGAAATAGCAAGCTTTGCCCGCCCGTCGGGCAGATATTCGGCAGCGACCTTTTGCAAAAGGGCGCGACCTTTTTCTAAAATATGACTAAAATGACGTTCATAGGTAGAATATACGATCTCATCGGCATCATTCAGCACAACACATTTAATGGTGGTGGAACCGATATCCAAGCCAACTCGCATAACAATATAACCTCCCACGGAGATACAAAGTACTTTCCTCTCTACACCTTTTGCCCATTGCAAAAGTGCCATAACTATTTAATTTTACGCCCTTTGCCGAAATTTCGCAAGTATTTTTGCGTAAAATGCAGTACAGTCGGCGCAAACTGTAATAGAACCCCGCAAAAAAACGACAAAGCGGCACAGGCTTTTTGTGCCCGCACCGCTTTGCCGTCAAAAGAAAAGAGGAGTATGGATGAAAAAACTTGGGGTTCCTGTTCCGGTGGTCGGGTCCCTGCTCCCTTCCATCGGAACAAGTTTAGTATACCGTGAAGTTGTGACAAAGGCGTTAAGAAAGTTCAAACAAATTGCGAAGTATTTTTGAACAAATGCCGCAGGGGCGAAAAGCGAAAAAATTCGCTCTTGACATTTTTTACAATTCGGGATATAATAAGCAAGTCGTCATAAGCCGGTGTGTTGGAATTGGCAGACGAGACGGACTCAAAATCCGTTGGTGGTGACACCGTGTGGGTTCGACCCCCACCACCGGCATTCCTTATACCTAAGCCTTTTAGCGGCTTAGGTATTTTTTGTGTGGCAGACAAGATTTAGGCTTGTCTGCCATTTTGTCTGCCACTTTTACCCCAAATGGCAGACAAAACGGATTCAATCTCCGCTGGGCTTGTCGGTTCTCTCAAGCAATTTTTTGCTTGGGAGATTTCTTTTTTTCGGGAAGTCCGCCAAGGTTGATTTTGCTGGCAATCATGTTCGCGGCTTCCATCTTGCTGTCCACGTCGATGTGGGCGTAAATATTGGCCGTGGTGGAAAAGCTGGAATGCCCCAGCCACATCTGTACCTCTTTCATTGTGACTTTGTTCTTGATAAGCAAGCTGGCGCAGGAGTGGCGGAGATCGTGATAGCGAATCGGGCGGAAACCATTCTTCAAGAGCATTTCGCGGAAAACCCGTGTCACATAGTCCGGGGTCACAAGATGACCCATATCATCCACGCAGATGTAGTCCTTATATTCCTTGCAGTAGCTGCCGCCGCAAAGTTTCATTTGCTGGTGCTGGCGTTTTTGGGCTTTCAGTAAAGCCTGTTCTACTGCGGGAATCAGAGGCAAACTGCGGAAGCTGGCCTTGTTTTTTGTACGGCACTTGGAAACGTCCACCATTTTGCCATCCACATTGATGCGTTCAAAGGTGCGTGAAATCGTGACGATTTTCCGTTCAAAGTCGATGGCCGACCATTGCAGACCGATTACCTCGCTGCGGCGCAATCCATAGAACGCAGCAAGCATGACAGGAAGTTCCATTTTGGTATTTGCAAAAATAGGCAGCACTTCCATCAATTCATCCGCTGAATAATAGCTGGCAACAAAGTTGTCTTTTTTGGGGCGCTCCACTTCGGCAGCGGGGTTATAGGGAATCAATTTGAGCTTTGCCGCGTCAGATAAAGCCTTGCGGATGTTGGCATGGTAATGAAGTACGGTGTTTCCGCTTACTCCGCGCTGGTTGATTTCATGTGTGTAGAACATTTCAATATCCAGTACTGTGATTTCGTTCAACCGTACTTTCCGTTTAGCAAAATACGGTCCAATCCACGATCTGACATTCTGGCAATAGCCGGAATAAGTAACTTCTTCCCAGCTTTTGCGTTTCCATTGCAGCCAAAATTCAAGGTAATCCGAGAACAGCATACCCGGCCAAGGTGAATTCCATCTTTCATCTTCCGTTTTGTTTTGGCTTTTGGGTTGACGCTCGTTTACACCACGCACGTCCTCTCCGGCATTGGCTTCGCGGATCATCGTCTGGAGCAGCGCCTTGGCCTTGGTTGCATTGCGATCGGTGGACAACCCTGTACTCAGCGTTTTGCGGTTTCGCTTTCCTTTTTCATCTGTGGGCAGATTCAGAACGACATAATAGAATCCGTGTTTTTGCGTAAGATAGCCTGTTACTTTTGTTTTCATTGCGTTGCTCCTTTCCGACTATCTAACGGTATAGATGGCATCTATATGATAGCGGATATATGCCTTTTACTCCACACTGTCGGTTGTCGCATTGACAGTGTTGCAATCTCCGGGTGTTTCGTTCTGCAAAAAGCGAATTACGTTTACCTTGGGGATGCGGTAACTGCGCCCAATGCGAAATGCCTTGATTTTCCCTGCATTCAGCATACGAT